>NZ_VPCP01000055.1:0-23048 GCF_013418145.1 Acinetobacter sp. YH12201
TCATTCGAGTCTAGACAAAATGACACCAAATGAGTTTTACTATGATCAGCTACCCCAACAAAACAAGGTGGCTTAACTAGAGCGGAATATCACTTATAAATACGCTTTTAGTTGTTCAAACAAGTGGGACCACCTCTCAACAAAGAATTGAGATGCTGAACATTACAAAGTCTTGCGACTTACGCTTAAAATTAGAAATGGAAAAAATTATGTCAAATAAATTCAATAATAAAGTGGCCTTAGTTACTGGAGCTGGTTCTGGTATTGGCAAAAGTACCGCTATGCTTTTGGCCCAACAGGGCGCAAGTGTGGTGGTTTCAGATATTAACCTGGAAACTGTTCATCAAGTTGCTAATGAGATCGTGTCTTTAGGTGGGAAGGCTGTAGCAAATAAAGCCAATATAGCTGAGCCTGAAGATATGAAGGCAGTGGTTGAATTTGCTGTCAGTACATATGGCGCACTGCATTTAGCATTCAATAATGCGGGAATTCTGGGAGAGCTTAACCCAACTGCAGAATTGAGCATTGATGGGTGGCATCGTGTACTTGATGTTAATCTAAATGGGGTATTTTATAGCATGCGCTATGAGATTCCTGCAATATTGGCTGCTGGAGGTGGAGCGATTGTTAATACCTCTTCAATTGCAGGCTTAATCGGGTTTAAAAATATTCCTGGCTATGTGGCTGCAAAGCATGCTATTACCGGATTAACAAAAGCAGCGGCATTGGAATATGCGGATCAAGGTATTCGCATTAATTCGGTACATCCTGGGTACATTAAAACGCCTTTAAGTGCTGAGATTGATGAGGTAGAGATGGTGAAATTACATCCGATTGGTCGAGCCGGCTATCCGGAAGAAGTTGCTCAGGTCGTTGCCTTTCTGCTCTCTGATGATGCTTCATTTGTGACTGGCAGTCAGTATGTGGTCGATGGTGCATATACTTCGCAATAAAAAACAACAAAGATGGCTATCTGCGTTTAGTTGTTTGGCTAGGATCATGTCTTATCGTGTGCTCAATATGAAATTATTCCCATGTTTTCATTTTTATTCCTCTTGAGGAGTTTCACCATTCATTGAATAAGTTTTTTATTTTTTCATAAACAATATACAGTTCATAGCCATAACTCCAACACATTCAATATTCCAAATCTTTAAGATGGTGTTATAGTGCTCTTGCAGATTTAGCCGGCTCAAGAGAATTTTGAGTCGGTTTTTTGCTTTTAATATCTGTGGATAAGTTGTTGTAAACACCAAGATTACACCAATAAGTTGCAAGGTACTGATTATTATAAGGAGTATCTATACAATGATTTTAGTGACGGGTGGTTTAGGCTTTATAGGCTCACATATTGCGTTAAGCCTGATGGCTCATGGACAAGAAGTCATCATTGTTGATAATTTATCCAATGCAACTTTACAAACCTTAGAACGACTTGAATACATTTCCGGCATGTATGTGCCTTTTGTCAAAATTGACATCCGAAATACACCCGCCTTAAACAAAGTTTTTGAACAATATTCTGTAGAAGCCGTCATTCACACCGCTGGTTTTAAATCGATAGAAGAATCTGCGCTTAAACCGTTGGAATATTATAACGATAATGTCAGTTGTATTATGAGTTTGCTGCGATCTATGCAGCGTACAGGCATTCGAACCTTAATTCACTTATCCAGTCTGGCGGTCTATGGTCAGTCCAGCTTAATTCTGAGCGAAGATACGCCATTTAATTATTCCTACCCCAATCCCTATATCAAATCGCAGCAGATGACGGAAGAAATTATCCGTGATACCGCACTGACCGACAACGAATGGAAAATTGCCATTTTAAGACTATGCAACATTGCCGGTGCTTTTGAACATGGCGTGCTTGGAGAATTTGTGGCGCCATTGCCGAAAAATATTATTCCACTGGCTTTACAGGTTGCAGCGAAAAAACGTGATTATATTGAACTGCGACAGCAAGCCCAAACCCTGGACCGTACCGTTGAGCGCAGCTTTTTGCATGTATTGGATTGCTGTGATGCCATTTTAGCGACTCTACAATGGTTAAGGACTCAGCCTTATACCTGTGATGCCTTTAATATTGCAGGGCAAAATATGTCTATCCGTGCCTTGCTCAGTGAAGTTTCGAAAGTCACCCAGACTGAAATCAAAACCATGGATGCACCGTTTTATACTTATGCTGAACTGGATCAGGTGGGAGCGACCTCAGGTAAAGCCCATGAAATTTTAAAATGGCAACCTAAACGCAGCATTACCCAAATTATTGAAGATGCTTGGCGTTTTTATCAGCAAACTTTGAAAGGAAATTAAAACTATGCAGAGTTAAGAAAATACAAATAATAATCATTTACAATTAAAATGCGTTTGATTAAGATCAGTAAATATGTCAAAACTATTGAACTGGTTTAAATCATAAAACGACATGGATATGAGGTGGAGAATGCAAACACGTATTGAACATGACACCATGGGCGAGGTAGAAGTTCCAAGTGAAGCAATGTGGGGTGCGCAGACACAGCGTAGTTTGCAAAACTTTAAGATTGGTCAAGAACGTTTACCCCGACCGATGATTCGGGCGATGGGCTTGGTCAAAAAAGCGGCCGCCATCACCAATGCCGAGTTAGATCAAATTCCGCATGAATTGTCACATTATATTGTCAATGCTGCAGAAGAGGTGATTTCTGGAAAGTGGGATAGCCAGTTTCCATTGGTGGTGTGGCAAACTGGTTCAGGTACACAAAGCAATATGAACTGTAATGAAGTCATTGCCAATATTGCCAACCAGAAACTGGGCAATCCTTTGGGGTCGCAAAAGCCGGTTCACCCCAATGACCATGTCAATCGTGCACAATCGACCAATGATTCTTTTCCGACAGCCATCCATGTGGCTGCAAGCCTGCAAATCTATGAATTGCTGATTCCTGCCGTACAACGTTTACGCGATACTCTAGAGGCTAAATCGCAAGAATTTTCCGACATTGTCAAAATTGGCCGTACCCATTTACAGGATGCAACACCCTTAACGCTCGGGCAAGAATTTAGTGGCTATGTGTCACAACTGGATCATGCCTTAAAACGTTTGCATTATGCCTTACTGGGTTTATATGAATTGCCTTTGGGGGGCACAGCAGTTGGAACAGGTTTAAATGCACATCCGGAGTATGCAGTAAAAGCTGCAGCACAGTTAGCTAATTTAACCGGTTTGCCATTTGTAACGGCTCCGAATAAATTTGAAGCTTTAGCTGCGCGTGATGCTGCGGTATTTGCCTCTGGGGCTTTAAAGACGTTGGCAGTGAGTTTAAATAAAATTGCCAATGATATTCGCTGGTTGGCCAGTGGTCCGCGCTGCGGTTTTGGTGAAATCCGTATTCCTGAAAATGAGCCAGGTTCAAGCATTATGCCCGGCAAGGTCAATCCAACCCAAAGTGAAGCCATGACCATGGTGGTGGCACAGGTGCTGGGGAATGATACGACTATTAATGTCGCCGGAGCTTCGGGCAACTTCGAGCTGAATGTGTTTATGCCGGTCATTGCATTTAACCTGTTGCAATCGATTCAACTGTTGGGCGATGCATGTAACAGCTTTAATGATCATTGTGCCGTTGGCATTGAGCCCAACCGCGAAAAAATTGATCATTTCCTGCATAATTCACTGATGTTAGTCACTGCTTTAAATCCGGTGATTGGTTATGAAAATGCTGCTAAAGTGGCAAAAACAGCATATAAGGAAGGCAAAACCTTAAAACAGGTCGCGGTCGAATTGAACCTGGTCACTGCCGAACAGTTTGATGCCGTGGTAATTCCGGAAAATATGGTTTCACCTAATGTGAAATAGCCATCTAAAAGTTGGAACAGCTATCAATTGATCATCAGTGGTTTTTATCTGGGGCATATATGCGTACAATAGTCCTAGAAATTAACTGCTGATGATTGATTATGCTTGACGTTTATTTAACAGATGTTCAGAGAAAGGTTCAATTTAAGGATTATCCGGGTGAGCATCCTGTTAAATTTATTTTGAATTTTAAAAAGATTTTTCCGAGTGTGATGGAATTATTGCTTCCGGTTCTGCCTGGCGATGAAAATCTGGATGAAATGACCTGGGAATCGACCACTGAAGATTTTGAATTGTTCAAATTATTACTCAGCGGCTGGGGCGTGATTGAATTACGTTTAAATGCGATTTCTCAATTTAAAAATAAAAACTATGCCGATCAGCTAGTCAAAACTGCGCAGCAAAAGCGTAAAGAGTTTGCGAAAAACAACCATCAATTGAAAACTGTAGAACTCGATTATCTGTTTATGCACGAAATTCATGCACTGATTGATGCAGAACTGGTTGAAATTGGTGAAAAATTCTATTTACCCACACTGCGTGATTTGTGGAAACACAAAGTTCCGCAAAATGTGTTAAATGCCAAATTCTAGAACAGCATAAAATACGATAACAATCCTCCAAATATTGGGGGATTTTTTATGCCAGTTTTAGCTGTAAAAAGATAAACTTAAGCTATTTAAATGCATCTATATAAAAAATTAAAGATTTAATTATCAATAAAATGTACTAGAAATTGGAATTATTATTGCATATGGTAAGACAGCAATACATTTACCTAAATATTGTTATAAAAGTAGATATTTCACATTTTATTAACAGTGAGGGTAGATTGTTTCAAATTTTCGCGAAGAAATATCACAGGATTTCATTGAATGTCAAATCAGTTTTTAGATTTAATTAAGAAACGCCGTACCATTTATGCAGTCGGTAAAAATGTAGAGCAAAGCCCAGAGTATTTAACTGATTTGATTAAACATGCGATCAAACAGAGTCCATCCTCTTTTAATTCGCAGTCTTCACGTGCCGTGATTTTGTTTAATGCCGAGCACGAAAAATTTTGGAATTTTGTCAAAGAAAAACTCAAGTCTTATGCCAAAGATGAAGAAAGTGCAGCAAAAACCAGTGCCAAAATGGACAGTTTTGCCGCAGGTGTGGGTACCGTTTTATTCTTTGAAGACATGGATGTGATTAAAGGTCTGCAAGAGCAGTTCCCGTCTTACGCAGAGAATTTCCCGATCTGGGCAGAGCACTCAACAGCCATTGCCCAGTTCGCAACTTGGACCGCCTTACATACTGAAGGTTTAGGCGCTTCACTTCAGCACTATAACCCGATCGTGGATGAACAGGTACATGCTGAATGGGAAATTCCAGCCTCCTGGAAACTGCGTGCCCAGCTGGTGTTTGGTTCAGTAGAAGGTGAAGCCAAAGATAAAGCTTATATAGATGATGCAACACGTTTTAAGGTATTTAAGTAATTCATAATTTTTCGAAATCCCCTTTATAAAAGGGGATTTCATATATTTTAGCCAATGGTTTTAATTTTTCCTGGCGGTATTGGAAAATGATTAAGCAGCTTTAATGGCTTTACTTTTCACTTTATGTCCATGTAATACATAGTAGAAACCAATACAGATCAAAGCTGCAATCGCGCTATACATATACAGCTGCGCATAATTTATATAATCCAGCGCCCTACCAATAAAATAAGGGCCAAAGCCGAGTCCTGCATCGAGGAAGATGAAGAAGGTCGAGGTAGCAAAGCCCATACGATCCAGCGAGGTACTTTTCACAGCAACAGTCTGACAAACTGACTGAATGTTGCCATAGCCCAGACCGAGCAAGCCTGCACAAAGTAACAAGGTCATCGGACTATGGGCCTGACTGAGCAGATACAAGGCCAATGCCATAATGATAAATGCGGGATACATAATGATATTTTCACCTTTACGATCCATCAGTGGGCCGGTAAATGGACGTGAAAATAAAATCGCAATCGCATACATTAAGAAGAAGAAAGAAGCTGTTTCAACCAGATCAATTTCTTTGGCATAGAAATTAATAAAGGATAAAACCCCAGAATAACAAATCGATGTCAATAACATGATGATCGAGATCGGCAAGGCTTTCATTTCAATAAACTGGGAAATGAAACTCGGTTTTTTCACATTGACTTGAGTTTCAATGGTTTTGGGGTGTTGTGGCAAATTAGGTACTTCAATCAGCAAAGCCACGATTAAACAGCTCATAGCGACCATGCTAGATAAGGCAAAAATCGCAGTATAGCCGACGTGCAACATCATCCAGATGGCCAGAAACGGGCCAATCGCAGTACCCAATGTACTGCTCATACTGTAGTAACCAATCCCTTCACCGCGACGGGTCGGCGGTAAAATCTGCGCGATGATGGTACCCAATACAGTCGATGCCATACCCATCATAAAACCATGCATGAAACGAACACTCAGCAAGGCAGTGACATTCATCGGAATAAAATAGAATCCTGAAAAAATCAAAAATCCAATTAAACCCACAATCATGGTGGTTTTGCGGCCAAAACGTTCCAGAAACTGACCAACAAATAAACGACCAATCAGGGTACCGACAATGAACAAACCGGAAATCAGACCGGCCTGAGCCGTGGTTGCATCCATTTCAGCAACTGCGTAGCCGACAATGACCACCACCAGCAGATAAAAGGTCAGGACCAGCTGAAAGTTAATGGCACTGACAAGAATAAAATTTCTTGTCCATAAGGGCGTATGTTCACTCATGACTGGCTACCTTTCATCTCTTGCAGATGCTCCATAAGTTGATGCAGGGTATTTAGCGTACTATTTTGCGCAGCTTGATCTAAGGGCAATAACAGTCGTTGTTCAAACAGGTCCAGTTTTTCAGAGCACGCGGAAAAAAGTTGTTGACCTTTAATGCTTAGAATCAGTTTCTTTTGCCGTTTATCATCAGTGTCGACCTGATCCAAAACCTCTAGTTGTATTAATGCATGAATACGTTTTGCAATCGAAGGTTTGGAAACATTCAGGTATTCAGCAATGTCAATAGAGGTACAGCCTTGCTTAAGCTGTATGACATACAGTACCTGCCACAATGAATAATTCAGCTGATGTGGAAGCAAAATGGTATTGATTTCATCACTCATTAAACGCGCACAGCGCAGTAATGAAGCACGAAAGTTAAGTCGATTTGGCATAATAGTTAGCTAGGGTAACTAAATTGAGATAACTTTACGCCTGTTGAGTTGATTGTTCAAGTATTAGTCAGGGAGCAAGAATGATTTATTCTGAAAATGACAGAATCATATTAAGGCACTTCAATTCTCAGTAATAAGTTACATTTCAAAATTATTTATACCGGTTTGTCTTACTGGGTGTTCCGCGACAAAGTCCGCATTGGTGATGAAGGCTATCATTAAGGAGTAAATATGAAACTTTCACAGATGCAGTGGTTTATTGTGTTGTTGCTAGGCGGATTTTTTGCTTTAGCATTGATGGCCGGGGCATTCCGGCTACTTGTTCAACTGGCTTATTATCTTTAATTGTTGATAATAAATTTTAAAGTGGTTTGTTTTAAACAAGCCACTTTATTTTTTAACCCACCAGCGTAATCAATGAAATCAAACTCAAATCTATATTTGAAGATGATTATTTGTCTATTCTAGAATTCTATTTATTTCGCTTACGATAAACACTAGGGCGTACCGGATGCGAATTTTTCCATAAGCCTTTTTTCTGCTTCTTGGCCTGAAGTTGTAGAGCTAACCATTTCTGTTTTTGCGTCGGGTTTTTAATATATTCCTCATACACCCATGCCGCGCCGCGTTTGACCAGTTCCTGATTTATATTTCGTCTAAAACGGTAAATGACGCCAACGCAGCGCCCATAGCAATCGACATCGGTAATCTCGACACGAACCAGTTTGTAATACACCATTTTTTTAACCAGACGCTGAGATTCTTTGCCATAGGTTTGTGTTGATTCGGGAGCATCAATATAGGCAAAACGCAGTTTGGTTTCTGAGCGACGCAAGTTATAGCGCGTACAGGTGATGGTATCGCCATCACTCACCGCAATGACTTTGCACCAGTATTTTTTTCCTTTTTTAAACGGTTTAAATACATCGGTAAGGAAAACGTGAATTTTGCGGAAGATAAAAAACAGCACTGCACAAAGCAGCATGCCCAAGATAATGAGCCAAACAGGGGAGAGATTTGCCAGCATAGATAAAATTTGTGGAATTTGACTTGAAAATACCAGTCCAGATTCAACAATAAAAAGATAAAAAATGAGCTGCTATATTAATGGAAATTCTCAAAAATAATGGCTTGAGAAATAGTCAAATAGCATTAAAAGCCTTGCCAGTTCAGCATTTCGGTTATTTATTCAGTAAAAGGTGATATCTGCATAAAAAATCATTCAGATCCATAACAAATACTTAAAATAGCCTAAGCAAATAATAGATCTATTAAAATAGCCTAAGTAAAAATTTTAATTATTTCGCTGCGCAAAAATTGATGACGCGAATTATCTTCCAAATCTTTATGCCAATACATTCCCAAAGTAATTAGCGGCAAGTCCACAGGCACTGTAAAAATATTTAATGTAGTAGAAAGTTGTAAATGACTAAGCAAATTTTGAGGAATAGTTAAAACGGATTGATGGTTTTGTAGCAAAATCTGTAAAGCCGTTGAGTAATGTTGGCAACGTAAAAAAATCTGTCGCGACAGTTGTTTGCGGTTTAAATATATATCTTCAACCAAAACTCCAGTTCGGCGTGATGAAACTCCAATATGTGGAGCAGCGAGATAAAGCTGTTCTGTCATTTCAGGTTGCTGTGTACATACCACAAATTGATCTTGTACCAGTTTCTGAAATTGAATTTTCTCACCGAAGTTTTGTTCCAGATCAATGACAAAGTCTATTTGCTGGGTGGCGAGGTCTGTGACAAGCGTTTTACGGTCTAATTTGCTACTGAAAAATTGAATCTCTAGATTTAAGCCCTGAAAATGCTGAACCAGTTTAGGAAAAATCATTGGTTCTATTTCATCATGCACCGCAATTCTTAAGCTTTGCACCATACGGGGTTCAAAATGCTGCTTTTGCATTGAAATGTTTTGAATAGCGAACAGTGCATTTTTAATGATGGGATAAATTTCCTCGGCAAATGAAGTAGGCAACATTTTATTGCCGGCACGTGCAAATAAATCATCCTGTAAATGTTGTCTTAAACGCTGTAAGGCATGGCTGGCAGCAGATTGGCTGATACACAAAATCTGTGCAGCCCTGGAAATGCTTTTTTGTTCATAAACTGCAATAAATAACGGATATAAGTTAATGTCTATGCGATGAAAAACACTCAGATCAATCGCGGCTTTATTATGAATACTGTTCATAGTGTTATATTGAATTAAATCATTTTATTCATAATAGTTTTCGGGTTATGTTGTTGTAAAGATCAGATAATATATATTTTGAGGGAATTGGCCATGTTTGAGTTATCAACACGTGCACAAGATTATATTGAAAGAACAAAAACGTTCATTAAGGAAGAAATTGAACCGGTTGAAACCGAGTTTTGGAATGATGTCCATGAGCTCAATCAAGGGGGAGACTGGACAACATGGCAATGGCCCACTCAACTTGAAATATTAAAAAATAAGGCCAAGGCAGTGGGTCTTTGGAATATGTTTTTGCCATGTCCAGAATTGGGGCAAGGCTTATCAGTTCAGGAATATGCACACATTGCCGAACTTTCCGGTCGTAGCTTGCTTGCACCAACGGTCTTTAACTGTAATGCACCAGACAGTGGCAATATGGAGGTGTTGTGGCGCTATGGTTCTGAAGAACAAAAACAGCAATGGCTCATACCATTATTGGAAGGCAAAATTCGTTCCGTATTTTGTATGACTGAACCTGCTGTGGCATCTTCTGATGCCACCAATATGCAGGCTACGGCGGTGATCGACGGTGAGGAAATTGTGTTAAACGGTCGCAAATGGTGGTCGTCAGGTTTGGGCGATCCCAATGCAAAAATCATCATTTTTATGGCGCATACGCCTGATGAAAGCAAAGACCGTCATCATCAACATTCCATGGTTTTGGTTCCTGTAGATACTGCGGGCGTAACAATTGAACGCATGCTGCCTGTATTTGGGGATTATGATGCACCGCATGGACACGGCGAAATTAGCTTTAACAATGTCCGTGTACCAGTGGCCAATTTTATTGGTGGTGCAGGTCAGGGTTTTGAAATTGCGCAAGGCCGTTTAGGGCCAGGTCGTATTCATCATTGTATGCGTTGTATCGGTGCAGCAGAAAAATCTTTAGAGTTGATGATTGATCGTGGTATGAGTCGTACTGCTTTTGGCAAAGAAATTTTAAAGCTGGGTGGCAATCTGGAACGTGTTGCAGAAGCACGGGTAGCCATTGACCAGGCACGATTACTTACACTTTATGCTGCTTATAAGATGGATACTTTAGGTAATATGGCAGCATTGACTGAAATCTCAGCAATTAAAGTGGTTGCACCAAGCGTACTGGAAAAAGTGGTAGATATGGCCATACAGATACACGGTGGTGCTGGTGTTTCTCGTGATACACCTCTAACCGGATTTTTTGCTCAGGCTCGAAGCTTACGTTTGGCCGATGGTCCGGATGAGGTGCATAAAGGCATGATTGCTAAACTTGAACTGGCAAAACGCGGTTACAGTTCAGGTCGGAAAAAAGATTAATTACAGAAATAGTTGAGGCTGCTTATCACTTGCCTGAAAATTTTGCTGTTTATGAGAAATTAAACGAGTATAAATAAGTAAGCGATGAAGTGTTATAACATTGATGATTTAGGGAAATAACAATGTCAGTGATTGATGTGGGTGGGAAGGTTCGTCAAGGCGAAGAACTGGATGTCATTGCTGTTGAGAATTGGCTCAAAGCACAAGGAACTGATTTACAGGGTCAAGCCGAAGTTACACAATATTCAGGTGGAGCATCCAACTGGACTTACCGTTTGAAATACGACAATACGGACTTGATTTTACGCCGTCCCCCTAAAGGAACCAAAGCCAAATCTGCGCACGACATGGCACGTGAATACAATGTGCAAAAAAATCTGGCACCATTCTATCCTGTACTGCCTGAAATGGTGGCGCTCTGTCAGGATGAATCGGTGATTGGCTGTGATTTCTATGTCATGCAACGTGTGGAAGGCATTATTCCACGTGCCAATTTACCCAAAGAGCTCAACTTTAATGAAGCTCAGGTCCGTGAATTGTGCATCAATGTCATTGATAAATTGATTGAGTTGCATCAGGTGCCTTATGCAGGGACAGAACTGGAAAAGCTCGGCAAGGGCGAAGGCTATTGTCGTCGTCAGGTAGAAGGCTGGGATGCCCGCTATGAAAAAGCCAAAACCCTAAATGTACCGTCTTTTAAATATGTCCGAAACTGGCTAAAAGACAATATCCCTGCCGATTCAAAAACCTGTGTCATTCATAATGACTGGCGTTTTGATAATGTAATTTTAGATCCGAAGCATCCGACACAAGTGATTGGCGTTCTAGACTGGGAAATGGCAACCCTCGGCGACCCTTTAATGGATTTGGGTTCAGCCCTCGCGTATTGGGTTGAAGAAAGTGACAATCAAATTTTTAAAGCCACGCGTCGTCAGCCCACCAATTTAAAAGGTATGTTCACGCGTCAGGAAGTGGTGGATTATTATTTGCAAAAAACTGGCTTGCAAACAGAGAACTGGACCTTTTATGAAGTGTTCGGTATTTTCCGTTTAGCCGTGATTGCGCAGCAAATCTATTACCGCTACTACCATAAACAGACCAATAATCCAGCCTTTAAGGATTTCTGGGTAGTGATTCATGCCTTGCATATCCGTGCGCTTAAATTGATTGGCCTGCAAAAACTTGAGGCCAATGAACTGGCTCAAAAATATATCGCTAAATTTAAGGAATTGATGCCAACATGACCACAATTTATCTGATTCGTCATGGTCAAGCCTCTTTTGGGGCTGAAAGTTATGACCAGCTTTCTCCCAACGGCGAATTACAGGCGAAATTATTAGGGCAATATTTCGACCAGATTCTAAAAGAAGCACCTTATGTGGTGTCAGGTTCGATGCAACGTCATCAACAGACAGCCAACTTGACTTTGGCACAATGTTTTCCTGAGGCTGAGATTCAGACCGATAGTGCATGGAATGAATTTAATCACCAGCAGGTTTTTGCCAGATACGAACCACGTTTTAATGAACCACATCTGTTAAAGCAGGATGTCGCCAAGGAAGATAATCCTCGGGCTTACCTGGCTAAAATTTTTGAAGGGGCGATTAAGCGCTGGACGGGTGGTGACTATCATCATGAATATGATGAATCTTGGCCGCATTTTAAAAACCGGGTTGAAACAGCATTGCAAAACTTATGTGATGAACTGGCTAAAATCAAACCGCGGTATGCCGTAGTGTTTACCTCTGGCGGGGTGATTTCGGTGGCTGCAGGAAAACTGTTAGAGCTGAATGCTAACCGGACTTTTGCCTTAAACTGGGCAATCGCCAATACCAGCATTACCACACTGCGTCTGGTTGGAAATGAACCACAATTACTGAGCTTGAATGAACACCATTTTATTAAGGCCGAAGATCCTGGCTTACTGACCTGGATTTGATTAAAAAAATAGCAAAGGAAGAAAACATGGCAAAAACAATTTTAATTACTGGGGCAAGTTCAGGGATTGGTGCAGGTATGGCACGTGAATTTGCACAAAAAGGCTATAACCTTGCCATCTGCGCCCGTCGTTTGGAGCGTCTGGAAACATTAAAACAAGAACTGGAAAGCAAGTACGGCGTAAAAGTCATAGCCAAAACCTTAGATGTGACCCATTACGATCAAGTCTTTGAAGTGTTCCGTGCATTTAAAAAGGAATTTGGTACCATTGACCGTATTATTGTCAATGCTGGGGTGGGTGAAGGTCGCCGGATTGGTAAAGGTAATTTTGAAATTAACAAAGCCACTGTCGAAACTAACTTTATTTCAGCTTTGGCACAATGTGAAGCTGCGGTTGAAATTTTCCGTGCGCAAAATGCAGGGCATCTGGTGATGATTTCATCTATGAGCGCTATGCGTGGCATGCCGAAACATTTAACCGCGTATGGAGCAAGCAAAGCCGGAGTAGCTCACCTGGCTGAAGGCATTCGTGCCGAGTTGATTGATACCCCGATTAAAGTCACCACCATTTTCCCAGGTTATATCCGTACAGAACTGAATGAAGGTGCGAAAAAACTGCCTTTTGAAGTGGATGAAAAAACCGGTTCGCATTTACTGGTCAAGGCCATTGAAAAAGCACCAGTTAAAGCTTATGTGCCACAGTGGCCCTGGTTACCTTTAGGCTTGGCCATGAAAGTATTGCCACTGAAACTGGTCAATAAGTTGGGTTAATTTTAGGATTCTAAAAAGCTCATTCAATGGGCTTTTTTTATACGCTGGAAAACATTGTAAAACTAAGCTCGATAAAAAATAACATCATCAGCAGATTCAGCAGATTCAGCAGATATCGACCACCCTCAACCCTAGATTATTACTGACCTGATGTAGCACATTCACTATTTAATTAGATGAAACTTATTGTAATTTAAGTCAATGCTTCTCACCCCATAAACTCTTATATTGATGCAGATATCATCGTGAATCTTATTTTGTATGCTGTTAAAAATTTCAACCATCGTTCTGATTCCATCCCTGATTATTCAAGGCAATGCCGTTAAGAAAAATACTCTACGTTTAGCAGAACCAGAAGGACAACGTCAGGGGACAGTTGGAACTGGAAAAATGCTGTCTATTTTAATTTTAGGAGATTCGGCTGCGGCTGGAGTCGGTGTTGCAACTCAGGAAGATTCTTTACTCGGTGCAGTGCTGAAGCAGTTAAAAGATGGCTATGAAATCAGTTATCAACTTGAAGCTACCACTGGTCATACCAGCGGACAAGTGATTCAGACGGTAAAGAATATGCCCAATCAACACTTTGATGTGGTGATTACCTCAGTCGGTGTAAATGACATTACCAAACTGATCTCACCTAAAGACTGGATTCAAAAGCAGCAACAACTTTATGCAGAAATTAACCAGAAATTCACGCCTGAATTAGTTATTGCATCTGGCGTGCCACCGATGAACATATTTCCTGCATTACCTCATCCACTGGCCTGGTTATTTGGACAATATGCCAAAGGCATGAATAAAAATCTTACGAAATTTGTTCGGCAGAACGGCAATATGCAATGGATTGAATATGATTTGCAACGTTTTAAAAGCCTCAATCTGGAAATGGCAAAGGATGGTTTTCATCCCAGCAAGGAAATTTATACACTTTGGGGTGAACAGGTTGCAGATAAAATTCGTCAAATGTTTTAAATTAAGCTGAAGACGGATAAATAGACTGTTATGAGCACCGAACCAAATATTGAAACCCATCCACTGGAACCTTTTTTACCACCAAATGCTAGATTGCTGATGATGGGTAGCTTTCCACCACCTAAAGCCCGCTGGAAAATGGAGTTCTATTATCCAAATTACCAAAATGACATGTGGAAAATTTTTGGTTTGGTATTCTTTGGCAATAAAGAACATTTTTTAGATATTGCCAATAAAAATTTCAAGGAACAGCAGATACGTGATTTTTTAATGGAAAAAGGCATCGCAATTTTTGATACGGCGTACCAAATTATCCGTTTAAAAGGCAATGCTTCGGATAAATTTCTGCACATTGCTCAAGCAACTGATTTAAACAAGCTGCTACAGCAGATTCCTGAGTGTAATAGCATCATGACAACTGGAGATAAAGCAACCGATACCTTGATGCTTTCAATGCCAGAACATACTGAAAAACCGACAATTGGTCATGCCTCAAAAACCTACTTTGCGGAACGTGAATTGACTTTATATCGGATGCCATCTTCATCCCGTGCTTATCCACTTGCTTTGGAGAAAAAGGCCGAAGCTTATGCTCAGTTATTTAAGGAAATAGGCTTACTGTAAGTAAGTTATGTAAATCAAGAGTTAATTAAACGCATCCAAAGAGCTGACTGTATTTCGTCCATTTTAGGCTGTGCTGGAAAAAGTTTTTGATATCTTTACGAATGTCATCGAAAACTTTTCAAATGATAAATAGATTTAAAAAGGAATTTAAGTGATTCAGAGTAGGCCAGAAAAGTTATCCATCATATTCCACATAGTCCCATAAATTTAAACGGGATTTAATCTCTTTACGGATATTCGGCAACATTGGCAGCAGGGTTCCATCAATCCACAGGCTTAAGGCCTGAGCAGAAATCACCTGCTGATTGGCATCTATAATTTTTGCGCCTTTGACCATCACCAGAGTTTCTTCACTCGCTGCTGTTTCAATGCCTTTAAACAGGACTTGGAGTTCAAAACCGGTATCTTGAATCAGCCATTCCAGTTCCAGCTGCACATTTTGATTGGATTTTAAAATGGCCTGACCTTCAATTAATTCAGAATCGGACTGGCAATCATGCTCTACACGAACTTTCGCTAAAAACCAGTCTTGGCGGCCTAAATCGTCCAGCGTTTTATACGGGGTTAAAATATCACTTAAATTAAATTGACGGCTTAAATCAAAAAATTGCATTGCAGAAGGTCACGATTGGGAGAGAGCTGAGTTAAAAACTCGAAAAATGGCATGTTAAATCAAATTAAGAAACGAGTAAAATCATTGTGTTGATTGATCTAAAATATATATAAATAACATTTAATTTCTTATAAGTCTTTGCAGAAATATTCATCAGGGAAGTGCCCAGTCTGATAGATGAGACAAGCCAGATTATAGACTTGCAGCTTTTATTAAAGCGGGTTGTGTAGATTCATGAGCACAATATGATCTCGTGCTGATCTTCCAGTACTCGATGATTTAGAAAGACAAGGCCTGTGCGTGTTTTAATGTCATTAATTTGTCATTACATCATCCATTCAATGGGGAGATATGACACCGCTTGCATGCTAAAACGCTGAAACCTGGTCGATTGGGGATCATGTGAATACTCTGTGCGAGTTCCATCTTTATGATGCTCTATCCAAATCACTTCACCTTGTGGATTAAGTTTTAATTCATAGGCAATAAGCGGTAAGTATTTATCTAAAGAGTCGGAAATTTGTTGTTGTAAGATAGTGGATTCGACCATCAGTCCTACTTCGCTATTTAAATTGGCGGAACGAGGATCAAAATTGGCAGAACCAATAAACACCATGCCATCTATATCCAAAAACTTGGCATGCAAACTGGAGGCATTTTTCCCTTTAGCTGGAATGACATTACCTGTCATCACTTCATACCAGGTCCGTTTATTGCGTTCTATATAGGGCTTAAATTCATATAGTTTTATCCCGTTTTTCAGTAAATCATGGCGATATTGTCTATAAAAGGCATGCACCAGAGGAACGTCATTGGCGAGGAATGAATTGGTCAGCACTCGAACATTCACGTTGTTTTGGGCTAAACTGGTTAAATAATCCCTACCGTTCTTTGTGGGGACAAAATAGGCAGAGACCAGTTCCAGATGCTGTTCAGGTTTTCCCACAAGCTGCATTATTTGACGGTAAATCAGTTGATTATCCGATGCCTGAGCGCGAATTTTATCGGGTGAATCTGCGACAAAATGTGCTTTTGCCCAGTTAATCGGACGATCTTTTAGATGTTCAGTGATCTGTTTTTCAGCCAGTTCAATCCGCCTTTTTAGCTGGTCTTTTTGTAAGGCAGTCAGCTCATAATATCGACGTAATTTGGCAAGCTGTTCTAGACGGCTTTTACCCAACAGCAGGGGTATAGGATAACTTAAATCATCACTCCAAAAGTCCTGAAATACTTTGTTGGCATGCTTCACCGCAGTGCCATAAAACAAAATGTCCATATCGGTAAACTGGAAAGACTCACTGGCTTCAAAGTATTCACGGCTAATGTTGCGGCCACCGGTCACCGCTATGGCACCATCGGCAATAATCAGCTTGTTATGCATACGGCGATTAATTTGCTTGAAACGAAAAACATAATCAAACACGCGCAGTTTTCTGGCTCTAAAGGTATAAGGATTAAAGATTTTAATTTCAAAATTGGGATGCTGTGCCAGTTGTTTTAAGGTTGCATCGAGTTGAGAACCGTTCTGGTCATCAATCAACAAACGGATTTTGACCCCACGATCAGCGGCTTTGAGCAATTCAGCCAGCATCAGATGGCCAATCGAGTCATCTTCCCAGATGTAATACTGCAAATCGATATTATATTGTGCTTTATTAATCAGATGCAGCCTTGAAGCAATACTGATAAAAGCATCATCTAAAGCAAGATAGGCGGTGAGGCCCTGGTTAATTTGTGTATCTACATTGGAACCGTTTAACCAGTGCTCGGCATGCACCTGAATGGGAGACTGCTTTTTGGATTCATTCATCGGCAAACTGCACCCCGTCATTGTAAAAATTGTAACAGCAAACATGACAGCATGCATGGATGGTCTAATCTGCATAATTGTTATGAAGTCATAAAGTTATAAGTACATATTATCATCATGTTATAGGTTGAATCCGACAATAAAAAGAGGTTACTGTAGCTCATCTGTTAAAGAACCCAAAAAGGATAAATTATTCATGAAATCACGTGCTGCAGTCGCATTTGGTCCAGGTCAACCGCTCCAAATTGTTGAAATTGATGTTGCTCCGCCAAAAGCAGGTGAGGTTTTGGTAAAAATTAGCCATACCGGTGTATGTCATACCGATGCCTTTACGTTATCGGGTGATGATCCTGAAGGCGTGTTTCCTGCAGTATTGGGCCATGAAGGCGCTGGTGTGGTGGTCGAAGTTGGTGAAGGCGTAACCAGCGTAAAACCGGGTGATCACGTTATTCCACTGTATACTGCAGAATGTGGTGAATGTTTATTCTGTAAATCGGGTAAAACCAACCTCTGTGTAGCGGTTCGTGCAACTCAAGGTAAGGGTTTGATGCCAGATGGCACCACACGTTTTTCTTATAATGGTCAGCCGATTTACCACTATATGGGTTGCTCAACTTTCAGTGAATATACCGTGGTCGCTGAAGTCTCTTTGGCAAAAATTAACCCTGAAGCGAATCATGAGCATGTGTGTCTGCTGGGTTGTGGCGTAACCACAGGTTTAGGTGCAGTAAAAAATACCGCCAAGGTTCAGGAAGGCGATACCGTCGCTGTATTTGGTCTGGGCGGTATTGGTCTGGCTGTGGTGCAAGGTGCCAAAAAAGCCAAAGCCAGCCGTATTATTGCTATTGATACCAATCCTGAAAAATTCAAACTGGCTGAACAGTTTGGCGCGACAGAATTTTTAAATCCAAAAGATTATGACAAACCGATTCAGGAAGTGATTGTTGAAAAAACCGGTTGGGGTGTAGATCATTCTTTTGAATGTATTGGCAATACCAATGTGATGCGTTCTGCACTGGAATGTGCTCACCGTGGTTGGGGACAATCCATCATTATTGGGGTAGCCGGTGCTGGTCAGGAAATTTCAACCCGTCCATTCCAGCTGGTCACCGGCCGTACCTGGAAAGGCACCGCTTTTGGTGGAGTGAAAGGCCGTTCACAATTGCCAGGTATGGTAGAAGAAGCAATGAAAGGAGATATTCAGCTTGAACCTTTTGTTACTCATACCATGGGACTGGAAAAAATTAACGAAGCCTTTGAGTTAATGCATGATGGTAAATCGATTCGTACCGTGATCCATTTTGAAGACTAAACATTCTCAAATAAAAACGAAATAAAAAACGGGCAGATTGCCCGTTTTTTTTATATCAGCCTAAAGAAATTCGGTCCAAATTAAGCAGTGGCTTTAATGACTTCAGCAATCGATTCCGCCACATAATCAATATTGCTTAAATTCAGACCCGCAACACACATACGGCCACTACGCACCAGATAAATGCCGTATTGATCTTTGAGAATATCGACCTGTTCAGCACTCAGCCCGGTATAGCTAAACATGCCTTGCTGTTTGACCAGATAGCTAAAATCTCGTTCCGGTAAGGCCAGGCTCAGTTTATCTTTTAAAATGTGACGCATTTGAATAATACGTTCTCGCATTTCTTGCAGTTCAGCTTGCCACTGTGCAGTCAGATCAGCATCATTCAGCACATTATCCACCAACAATGCACCGGTCGTAGGTGGGCTTGAGTAAATACGGCGTACTGTTGCCTTTAATTGTCCTAACACTTTTTGTGCAGTGGCTTGATCATCACAAACAAATGTCAGACCGCCTACACGTTCACCATACAGCGAGAAAATTTTAGAGAATGAATTGCTGACAATAAAGTTCATTCCAGCCTGATCGAGTGCGCGAATCGCATAGGCATCTTCTTCTAGTCCTTGACCAAAACCTTGATAGGCAATATCCAAGAAGGGAATCAGATCCTGTTGTTTTAGTACAGCAATCACCTGATCCCATTCAGCAGGTGTCAAGTCTGCACCCGTCGGGTTATGGCAACATGGATGTAATAACACAATACTTTTTGCCGGTAGCTGGCTCAACTTTTCTAGCATCGCTGGCACATTGACACCATTGGTTGCTGCATCAAAATAAGGGTAGAAGTGCGAGTGAATACCAGCACCATTAAAAATGGCAATATGATTTTCCCAAGTCGGTTGGCTAACCCAAACATCAGATTCAGGAAAATATTTTTTCAGAAAATCCGCACCAACTTTAAGCGCGCCAGAACCGCCTAAGGTCTGGATGGTCACCGCGCGTCCATCACGGCGCGCCGGACTATTTTCTCCCAATACCAGCGCTTGAGTAGCCTGATTATAAGGTTTTAAGCCATCCATCGGTAAATACAGCTTAACCTGTTCATTGCTTGTTTCAATATTCTTATACGCTGCTTTGACCGCTTCAAGTTGAGGCACAATATTGTCTTCATTGTAATAAAGCCCAATACTTAAATTCACTTTTTGTGTCCGTTCATCTTTAGCAAATTCTTCCATTAAAGAAAGAATCGGATCACCTGCATACGCATCAACATGTTGGAACATGAATACATCCTTCGTTATATGGAGTAAAACAAATCAAGCCTTCGGTATAGAATACATTTTATCTTTTAATGCCAATGGATGGTCTTTTATTTTGATAGAAACTGCTCAGCAGTTGAAATATTAAAAAATTATCTAAAGCACGTTAACAATAGAAAAGGATTAGATTTTAAGTTAGAAGCCAAGTTTTATTTGTAAACAATGTATAAGTAAAAGTTTAATGATTGATGTAGTTTTATTTTAAATAAAACTATTGTCAAATATGGCAATACAGCGTATTTTAATTTCAAGATACATACTTTTTTGAAGAAATAAAGATGTTAAAGCAACCTGTACTCTCAAACGCGACTTATTACTTTTGGCAATTTAGATAATTGCCTGAATGCGTTCGGGCAAGAAAAGGTTGCCCACCAAGTTTATAACCTGATCGGGCAACCCTGATCAGGTTTTTTTATATCTTATTTTTTATATTTTGGGAGTTTAGACATGCAAACATTAAATTATTCATACTTTAGCAATTTTTATTGGTTTTACTTTAGTCAATTGATGACTCTTCACACGCAATCCATTAGACCCATAACGCTCAAATAAAAGATTGGACTGAATAGTCCCCAGGAAAGACCAATGAATGCTTTAAATACTGCTTTACAACAAACTCAAACAACTGCAAAAGAAACCATTTTAACTTTGCCTCACCAATTGAAGGCACAATTGCCATTATCGAATAAATTGGCGCAACAAATTGCTGCGCAGCGTCAAACCATTGAAAATATATTGGCAGGCAAGGACCATCGTTTGATGGTGGTGACAGGCCCATGTTCGATTCATGATCCCGTGGCTGTACTTGAATATGCGCATAAATTACAACAATTACAAAGCCAGGTGTCAGATCAGATTTTCCTGGTGATGCGTGCCTATATTGAAAAACCGCGTACTACCATAGGCTGGAAAGGCTTCCTGTATGACCCAAATTTAGATGGCTCATCCAATATGCAATTGGGACTAGAAAAATCACGTGAGTTGTATCTACAAATTATTGAAATAGGTTTGCCGATTGCTTCGGAAATATTAAGCCCAATGGCGACTGCGTATTTCGATGATTTACTGGCATGGGGTGCTATTGGTGCACGGACCAGTGAATCTCAGATTCATCGTGAAATTTCCAGTCATATGCCATACAGCATCGGTTTCAAAAATGGCACCGATGGCTCCATTCAAATTGCACTGGATGCTATTCAATCTGCATCACATCCACATCAATTCCTGGGTCTGGGCCAATCCGGTTTACCGTGTATTTTAGAGTCGCAGGGCAATCCAAAAGCACATTTAATTTTACGCGGTGCAAATTCAGGTCCCAATTACCAGCTGGCGGAAATTGAAAAGATCAAAGAAAAATGCAAAGGTGAATTACCGGCTTTGGTGATTGACTGCAGTCATGGCAATAGCCACAAAGATCCGCTTTTACAGCCCGAAGTACTGCGTACCATTGTGGCAGAACGCAAGCAAAATCATGTTCGAGGCGTAATGCTGGAAAGTCATCTTGTCGATGGTCAGCAAAAGATTTCTTGTGAGATGACTTATGGTCAGTCTGTAACAGATGGCTGTCTGGGTTGGGACAAAACCCTGCAACTTTTGCTGGAGGTAGCAGATTCACTACGTGTTTCACAGTTAAAACGTAGCGCCTGATTTTCTATAAAAAGTTTATCGATGATCAATAATCTATAAATAATGTTGTGATAAAGCCCCTGAATTTAGGGGCTTTTTTCTTGTATAGATCTATTTTTGTTATCTGGTTAATTTTAAACCACGCGTTTATTGATGGTGTATGCAATTTCTATTCATACTTTTAACCAGTTAAAAATAACAAAGTTGAGTACTTTACTATGTTTATGCACAATAGGGAAAAATAGTAATCAATAAAACATGAATTGTTTCTTCACGACTGAGATAAGCATTTAAATAAATTAAACCAATTTCAGTATGCGTGGATCATAGAAACAATTCTCATCGGGGAATATATGTATAGTACGGAATTACTGGAAGAAGCACGTAAAATGATGTTCCATATGCTGACTAAGGTGGTGGAATATGGCGGCTCAGATTTATTTATTTCAGCAGATTTTCCACCGAGTATTAAACATCAGGGCTTAATGAAACCGCTTGGCCAGCAGGCATTGACTGCCGACAAGACCAAGTTGTTTGCCTATAGTTTAATGAATGAAAAACAGAGGCATGAGTTTGAAACCGAGCTGGAATGTAATTTTGCCATTAGTGTTCCCAATGTTTCGCGCTTTCGTGTCAATGTATTCCAGCAGCAATTACATGTAGGGATGGTAATACGAACCATTACCGCAGAAATTCCAAATTTTGACCAGTTAAAGCTTCCCGAGTCCTTAAAGCATGTGATGATGGCAAAACGCGGTCTGATACTTGTGGTCGGTGCTACCGGCTCGGGTAAATCGACTTCTTTAGCCGCCATGATTGATCATCGTAATGAAAATTCTGCCGGGCACATTATTACCGTGGAAGATCCGGTGGAATATGTGCATAAGCATAAGAAATCGATGATTACCCACCGCGAAGTCGGCGTGGATAGTCATTCATGGCACAATGCCTTGAAGAACACCTTGCGTCAGGCACCGGATGTTATTTTAATTGGTGAAATCCGTGATACCGAAACCATGGAACATGCCATTGCCTTTGCCGAAACCGGACATTTATGTTTAGGTACTTTACATGCCAATAATGCCAATCAGGCGCTGGATCGAATTATCAACTTTTTCCCGGAAGAACGTCGCAATCAATTGTTGATGGATTTATCTTCCAATATGAAGGCGATTATTTCACAGCGTTTGGTGCGTACTGAAGATGGACGTGGACGTCGTGCAGCTATTGAAATTTTGCTGAATACACCTTTAATTGGAGATAATATCCTGAAAGGCCAGTTTCATGAACTCAAAGAAATCATGAAAAAATCCCGTGAATTGGGCATGCAAACTTTCGATCAGGCTTTATAGCCAAATACTCAAAAATATAGAACAATAGAAGCATGGGATATTCAAAAGATTTTAAAGACAAAGTCATAGAAATTATGGCTAGAGATAAAATGTCTGTGCGAAAAGCAGCACAGCATTTTAAC
>NZ_VPCP01000056.1:0-23026 GCF_013418145.1 Acinetobacter sp. YH12201
GAATAATTCAAGTGAATTTGTTTGAAAGAAGAACTTTAAAAGCTTTATTTTCACCCGATAAAATACCCATAAAACAAGAGGAAGCTCAAATGAGCTTCCTCTTGTGAAAAATTGTGGGACAGCAATGCCCCAGTGAGTCGCTTTTTTTAAATCAATTTAATTTGTTTGATTTTATATCACGCCCCAATAGTAGATCTGACCACATATTCTTTCTACTTACCTCTCTTATGCTGCACCAGACAGATCTGAATTACTCATCAAATCCTGTTGGCAGCTTGCATTACCATTTAAAAACATAGTTTGACTATTTCCTTTAAATTTTTGTTTTCAGCAATCGCTAAACGCAACTATCTATGTAATTACATAGCAATTACATTAAAATTACAAAATCTCATTTTTCTTAATTGTTTCATATTTTACTTTTATTCATGCTGATGTAACTTTTTGATATAAAGTACAAAATATTTAAATGAATAAAATAAATTCATTAAAATTCAAAAACTTATTTCACAAAATTCAATATATCCATAATTAAGATAATTTTATAAAAATTACTTTTTTGTCTTATCCCTTAAGTTACTGGCAGTATTTGCTGCATCTCATTCAAATCATTCTATCGGGACTTATATGCAAAATTCTGGTTTCAAAACGAAAATACTCACAGCGATCACATTCGGCTTGGTCAGTCAATATAGCCTGGCAGCCCTACCTGATACGCTAAAGCTGGATTATGCCTATTATGCTCCGACCAGTTTGGTGGTGAAGGAACAAAAACTTTTGGAAAAAGCTTTACCTAAAACCCAGATTAAATGGGTGTTTAGTCAAGGGAGTAACCGTTCACTCGAATATTTAAATAGTGGCAGTGTAGATTTTTCCTCAACGGCCGGTTTGGCAGCCGTACTCAGCCGTGCCAATGGCAGTCCAATTAAAACCGTTTACATTCAGAGTCAGCCTGAATGGACAGCCTTATTGGTTGCAAAAAATTCTCCCATTAAAAACCTAAAAGATTTAAAAGGAAAAAAAATTGCGGCCACCAAAGGTACAGACCCTTTCCTGTTTACCTTACAGGCACTGGAAACAGCAGGCTTGAATAAAAAGGATGTTCAGCTTGTACACTTGCAGCATCCAGATGGTAAAACGGCACTGGAACGTGGACAAGTCGATGCCTGGGCCGGTTTAGATCCGCTAATGGCCTCTGCACAAGTCCAGTCAGGTGCAAAACTGCTGTATCGAAATGTTGGTTTTAATAGTTACAGCGTATTAAGTACCAGGGAGCAATTTGCCAGCCAAAGCCCGGAAGCCATCGAAGCGGTGATTAAAGCTTATGAACAGGCACGTAAATGGGCCAAAGCCAATCCAGCCAAACTGGCCGAATTGCTGGCACGTGAATCGAAATTGCCTATTGCTGTAGCCAAACTGCAACTCAGCCGTACCAATTTTGAGCAAAACATCCCGACTGTAAAACATCTCAATGCATTGAAAAAATCAGGAACTATTTTGACTGAAGAGGATTTAGTTCGTAAAGGCACTAATGTCAATCAGGTGATTGATCAACTGTTTGATGCGAAATATGCAAACAAGGTTGTAAATAGATAATGAATTCGTCTGTAACAACGAATAAGGCACCGGTTCAACCTGAAATGGATAGAGTCCCAGCGCCTGGCTTGCTTAAATTATTAAGCAAGCTGAAGGGGCTGGTCATCCCTGTACTTGCGTTGATCCTGTGTGAAATTTTGGTTAGAAACGATTTTATAGCACCCTACCTGCTCCCCGCACCCAGCAGTTTATGGCAATCGTTATTAGAACTGTCTACAGGTGATTTGTGGCTACATATCTGGACCAGTACCTGGCGGGTATTTATAGGCTTCTTTATTGGTAGCGGACTTGCGCTGGTTTTCGCCCTTTTGGTCGGTTTAAACAAGCAAGCTGAAGAATTTTTAGAACCTTCTTTTTCAGCGATTAAGTCGATTCCAAGTCTAGCATGGATTCCCCTGTTACTGCTGTGGTTAGGCATCGATGAAACCTCCAAAATCACCCTGATTGCCATCGGCGCATTTTTCCCGACCTATACCAATACCGTTGCCGCGATTCAGGGCGTAGACCGCAAGCTGATTGAAGTGGCGCAAGTCTACCGTCTGAAATACCTGCAACAGATCAAGGAGATTGTACTTCCGGCAGCATCCCCGGGTATTTTAACCGGTTTACGCAACAGCCTGAGCTTGTCCTGGATGTTTATGATTGCTGCTGAACTGATTGCGGCCACTCAAGGGATTGGTTATTTGCTTAGTGATGGACGGGAAACCTCTCGACCTGATATTGTCATTATTGCAATTATTTTATTGGCGATTTTAGGCAAAATGACGGATAGCTTAATGAAAATTGCTGAAAAATGGCTGTTACGCTGGCGGGATGTAGTCAAAAAATAAAGCGCATGATGCGCTTTATTTTTTATCTTTTTTAAGATTAATGTGGCCATTGCCCCAAAGTGACACGGTCATTACCACCATAGTCTTTTACCGTACGCACTTGCTTATACCCGGCTTGAGTAAAGATATGCCGCACAGCATCGCCCTGATCATAACCATGTTCCAACACCACCCAGCCATTGACGGTTAAATGCTTTTTGCCCTGCTGGATAATCTGCTCCAAATCTGCCAGACCATGTTTGTCTGCTACCAAAGCCCGCTCCGGTTCAGTCGCCAAATCCTGCATATGGATATCATCTGCATCGATATACGGCGGATTGGAAACAATGACATCAAAGAATTCACGGCCCAGAGGTTTAAACCAGGAACCACAAACAAAACGCACATGCTCAAGATCATGCTTTTCAGCATTAAACTGAGCAACGTCTAGAGTCGGTGCATAAATATCGGTTGCCGTAATAGACCAATCCGGACGTTCACTGGCAAGAGATAAAGCAATGGCTCCCGTTCCGGTGCCTAAATCGACAATTCGGGCATCTTCAGGCAAGTCGAGTTTCAGTACCGTTTCGACCAGTACTTCTGTGTCTGGACGTGGCACCAAGGTGTCTTTGGTGACTTTTAAATCCAGTGTCCAGAATGGCTGTGACCCCGTGACATAAGCCAGAGGTTCACCTGCTGCAATACGTGCCAAGCCATTACGATATGCCTGTTCTTGCTCTGCTGTTAATTCCAGATTTTTTTTCAATGGCAAATCAAAAGCATCAATTTTGGTAATGTGCTCAAGTAACCACGCATTTTCTTGGCGTTCATAGCTTTCTGCATCACCACGTAAGGCCAAAGCCTGTGCAATATTCATTAGCCACCATTCTGCTGTGCAAGAAGTGCCAGCTGGTCTGCCTGATATTCGCGATGCAAACTGTCGAGCAATTCGGTCAAGTCACCTTCCATCACGGCATCCAGCTTATATAAAGTCAGGTTGATACGGTGATCAGTCATACGACCTTGCGGATAGTTATAAGTACGGATACGTTCCGAACGGTCACCGGAACCAACCAAGTCACGGCGCATTTCCGAAGTTGCCGCATCTGCCGCCGCACGTTTGGCATTTTCCAGACGTGAAACCAAAAGTGCCATCGCTTTAGCTTTGTTCTTATGCTGTGAACGTTCATCCTGACATTCAACCACTGTACCGGTTGGAATATGGGTAATACGCACTGCCGAATCGGTTTTGTTAATGTGCTGACCGCCCGCGCCTGATGCACGATAAGTATCAATACGCAAATCTGCCGGGTTAATGTCTACCGAAGTATCCACATCCACCTCAGGCAAAATGGCAACCGTACATGCTGAAGTATGCACACGCCCTTGTGATTCGGTTGCAGGTACACGTTGTACACGGTGCGCGCCACTTTCAAATTTCAGGCGACCATACACCCCTTCACCATTAATCAGGCAGATGACTTCTT
This sequence comes from Acinetobacter sp. YH12201, assembly GCF_013418145.1. Taxonomy (NCBI): domain Bacteria; kingdom Pseudomonadati; phylum Pseudomonadota; class Gammaproteobacteria; order Moraxellales; family Moraxellaceae; genus Acinetobacter; species Acinetobacter sp. YH12201. The sequence continues at coordinate 3,893 of NZ_VPCP01000056.1, forward strand.
TATAACCGCCGTGTTCACCTTCATTTTCAGACAGGATTTCCAGACGCCAGCCCTGCGTTTCAGCATATTTGCTATACATGCGGAATAAATCGCCCGAGAAAATCGCCGCTTCATCGCCACCAGTTCCGGCACGAATTTCCAGATAAGCCGAGTTGGCATCGTTTGGATCTTTCGGAATCATCAAGATATTGAGGTCTGCTTCCAGTTGTTCCAGCAGCGCCTTATTGTCTTTGATCTCTTCCTGAGCCATTTCCTTAAAATCAGGATCGCTCAACATGGCTTCAGCAGTTTCTATATCTTCTTCTGCCTGACGGAATTTAGTCCAGACCTCGGTGATTTCGGATAGGTCACTATGTTCACGTGACAATTGACGGAAGCGTTTGTTATCTGAAATCACTTCAACGTCGGCAAGCAATGCGTTTAATTCTTCGTGACGGTCAGAAAGTTGATCTAATCGTAAACGTAACGATTCTTTCATTTTGCTCAATATCTCAATACAAAGGCTATCTCCATGCCTTAGATGACATGGAGCAGCGCAAAAAAATTGTACCTAGTGTAACGATTCTAAGGGTTAAATGACATAGATATTGTGGGGACAAACCCACATATAGAAAGGGATTTTTTTAAGATAAAAACTGTATTGATACCAGTTTTATTCATATTTGCCTTATAAATGTGCATTTTATGAGCACTTTTGAATATTGTTAATATAACTTTACAAAGCAGACACTAAACGCCACAACTCTAGTTGAACCTCTCCACATTGTTGGAAAAAATTTTTGTTACATTTGCCGACATCGAAATAACTTACCTATAACGTTCATTTTGGACATGGAGTTAACTATGAAACTGAATGCATTATTACTCAGCGCAACAATGGCGGCTGCATCAATGTTTACTGTTACTGCTCATGCAGACAACTCTACTCGTATTGCGGCAACATCCGCATTAGGTAGCGTAGCAGGTACTGCAATTGGTAAACAGATGGGCGGCAATACCGGTGCAATGATTGGCTCTGCTATCGGTGGTGCGGGTGGTGCTGCAGTTTCTGCAGACCGACGTAATCGTACTGGTGCTGCTATCGGTGGTGGTCTAGGCGGTGTTGGTGGTTATGCCGTAGGTAAAAATGTCGGTGGTTCTACTGGTGGCTATATCGGCTCTGCACTAGGTGCTGCAGGTGGTTCGGTACTGGGTAAAAAAGTTTCAGAAGACCGTCGTGCTGATCAACGCAAATACAAAAAACATTCTAAAAGATATTATCGTAGCCATCGTTAATAGATGATGCTAGGACAGAACTAAAAAGCACCTGAAGGTGCTTTTTAGATTTTTTATCATAATGATCCGTTATTAATTATGGATAAATCTGAAAGATAAAAATACAAATGATAAACAACTCACCCATGATCATTTCTACATCTTTCATTACATTTAACTCAAGATATAACAAAAGCTTCCAAAAGGAGTTTGCCATGAAATTTAATTCCATCATTCTTGCTGCTGTAGTGACTTCATCTGCTTTAACCATGACTACAGCCAATGCAGGCAATACAACAAATACAGCCTTAACTTCTGCTCTGGGCGGTGTTGTAGGTGCCGCCGTGGGTAAACAGATGGGTGGTACCACAGGTGCAATGATTGGTTCAGCGATTGGTGCTGGAGCCGGTGCCGGTGTTGCTTCCAACAAACGTGACCGTACTGGTGCCGTGATCGGTAGTGCTCTGGGCGGTGCTGGTGGCTATACCGTAGGTAAAAATATGGGGGGTACTAGTGGCGGTTATATCGGTGCCGGATTAGGTGCTGCAGGTGGTTCGGTACTGGGTAAAAAAGTAAGCGAAGACCGTCGCTACGATGACCGTGATGAACGTCGCTATGATCGTGATGAGCGTCGTTATGATGACCGCTATGATCGCCGTTATAACAGTTATCGTTACAGTGACCGCCACGACAATGGTCGTCATTTAGGTTGGTACAAAAACGGTAAACGTTAATTCATCGCAATACAAATTGCCTTAAAGCACCTTCGGGTGCTTTTTTATGCTTGCTACAAGCCAAATCACAAGCATCGCCCATATATCGAAAAAAAACGATATACAAGTTCAAGTAGGCAGCGTATGCTTTTCTTAGCCCTGATATTAGAGAAAACCAATGCGTTCTTTAAAAGATACCCAATTTTCAATTCTGGACCTAGTTCCTGTTCGTGAAAATAAAAGCATTCTATCTTCATTACATCATGCACTTACTTTGGCTCAACATGCCGAAAAATTAGGTTATAAACGCTTATGGCTCGCTGAGCATCACAATATGTCCGGCATCGCCAGTTCAGCAACTGCTGTTCTCTTAAGTTATTTATTGGCAAATACTCGAACTTTAAAAGTCGGCTCAGGCGGCATCATGCTACCGAACCATGCCCCTTTAATAGTTGCAGAGCAATTTGGTACTTTGGCAACACTCTATCCAAACCGTATTGAACTTGGTCTTGGTCGTGCACCGGGTACGGATCAAAATACAATGCGTGCACTGCGTCGTGGCCGTCAGGAAACTGAAGATCAATTCCCACAAGATGTACTGGAAATTCTGCAATACTTTAAAGATCCACTACCACAGCAACGCATTGTGGCAACTCCAGGTCAAAGTACCCATGTTCCGGTCTGGTTACTCGGTTCAAGTTTGTTTAGCGCACAACTAGCCGCAAAGTTGGGTCTACCCTATTCATTTGCCTCCCATTTTGCACCGCGAATGCTCGATCAGGCGATCAAGCTATATAGAGAGAACTTTGAACCCTCGGAATACCTGGATCGGCCTTATGTTTCAATGGGTGTTCCAACGGTAATCGCTCAGACAGATGAAGAAGCGCAATATTTAGCAACATCACCATATCAGCGTATTATTTCAATGTTCCGCAACCAACGCGGCAAGTTGAAACCACCAATCGAAAATATTGATGAAATCTGGTCACCTGCAGAAAAAATGTCGGTTGACAGTTTCTATGCCATGGCACAAATTGGCTCACCTGAAACGGTTAAAGCTGGTTTAGAAAACCTGTTAGAAAAGTATAATGTCGATGAATTTATCTTTACCTGTGATATCTATGACACAGATAAACGTCTTGAAAACTTTGAATTATTGATGAATATCAAAAACGCTTAATCCTTTTAAAATCGTAAATAGCATCTGCTTGAGGTGCTATTTTTTTATCACAACTGCCCCATTCAGTTCATCATCTGATCTATTTTTAGCAATAAGACTGGATAACATTTACGAACTTGTGTTCGAGGCATCTCTCTATAAAGAATAATCCATTTTAAGGATACAACCCGACCAGAAACCATATTAATTAAATTATAAATATCAAATATTTAAATAAATTATTTCAACAAATAAACACACTAGACAATTAACAAAAATGCTCATCTCACTTTAAGTACTTAAGCAAATTACATTGTCCGGCTTTTTCATACACTTGTCATTAAACCATGATTTTAGAGGTGTACATAATGGCTTCAACAGACCTAAAAAAATGGTTTCATATTCCTGCCGATGCAATGATGGCGATGACTGACAAGATTCCAGAAAAATCTTTACCCAAAGTTCCATCTTGGATATACCTAGGAAGTACAGAACAAACTGCAACAAAAGTAAAAATAAAAAAGGATATAAAAATGGTCAACAAGAAAAAGAATCCACTGGATGGATTCTTTCAAAATTCACCCGATTTTTTCCAGAAATTTCAGGGGAAAATCGTCGCTTCTGAAGACATTAACAACTTTGATTTCACTAATTTAAATGTGGCTATTGTTGGGGGCAACCAGATGACAGTTATGCATCTGGAACAGATATGCAATACCGCAAAATTTGTAAAAGTATTTCAAATTACACCACTTTTTATTTTACCTCAAACTGAAAAAGGCATTCACAAACTGCTTTCGCATCCTTTGATTATCAAGAATCGTCGTTTATTTAACACCCGCGTCAAATCATTACTGGCTATTCGCTATCTGGATTCCCAAGTTCAAGATACCTGGTTAAAACGCCAGCTAATGCCCAATTCGGCATCTGGGAATAAGGTTTTTCTCAAATCGGATCGTTATTACACTGCGCTGCAACAGGATAACTGCAAGCTGATTACCTGGCCTGTGGTAAAAATTACTGAAAATGCAGTACAAAGCATGGAAGGTGTTGAACATTTAGTAGATGTCATTATTACTACCTCTTGATGTTTCAACATAAAAACAGACATATCAGCCGCTCTTATGCATTTTATTTTACTATGCCAATATATTGATAATAATGTTTAGCCTTTTGATAACGCAAATAATTAGAAGTTAATTCACCTGATGGCTTAATGACTAAAATATCGATGTTTTTAAGATTTTTGGAAACACGAATATAGTGCCGATTCATATCAAAAGGCTGGATATTTTCTGGATAATAATGACAATCATAACTGACATCAATATGGTTCCGTACTTTCGTTCCGATTTTAAATACCTCGACAGCTTGATATTTCGAATTTCTAATTTGCGCTGCCTGAATAGCATAGGTCCCTACACAACTGCTGCCAATATAGGTACTTGAAATAAAATAAGTGGGTGCTTTATTCAGCTCAGTTTGCTGAATGGATCGTATAAATCCTCCATCATTCACCGCCTGAGTAACAACTTTATTGCCCTGTTTAAATTGCACATAAGATTCGAATTCCCGCATCGTACCGCCAGCTGAAATATCAAATGTATAAAATTTCAGCTTTTGATCAGGGCTATAATGTATAGAAATCATGTTTTTGCTGGCTAGATTTTTAAAATTATAGTGGAAACTTTGTGGATGACTCTGAATAAAATCGACTACTTTTACAGCCACCTCCTGATTAACACCCTCACTCTCATAAATGTCTGCTAAACGCCTTTGATCATATTGTTTGATCATTTGGGTTTCAAAATCAGCCACAGATTGTGCAAAAACATGCGCATTTATCAGACTAAACCAAGCAAAAACAAGAGTTATTTTATTTATTTTTAATACTTTATTCATATAATTACGCTCTATATTTTCGATTATAGAAATGGAGTTAAATCTGAATTTAACTCCATTTTTAAATTAGCCAATACGACGTTTTAAACCTGTCATCTGTAAAACACGGGTTGAAATTTCCTCAATCGACATTTCAGAAACATTCAGATATTTAATGCCTTCTGAAATATAAATGCCTTCTACGGCACGCAGTTCCATTTGGCATTGATTAAAACTTGCATAACGGCTATTGGCTTTACGTTCGCTACGAATCGCTACAAGTCGTTCAGCATCAATCATTAAGCCAAATAGCTTATGCTTGTGTGCCTTTAACACCGCAGGTAAACGGTTGTCATCCAGGTCTTCTTCGGTCAGCGGATAGTTCGCCACACGAATTCCAAACTGTAATGAAAGATAAATTGAAGTCGGTGTTTTACCGGAACGGGAAACCCCAATCAGGATCAGATCGGCTTTGTCATAATGACGTGTGCGTGCGCCATCATCGTTATCTAGGGCAAAATGCACTGCATCAATACGTGCTTTATATGACTCAGAATCGGTTACAGCATGGGTTTGTCCGACTAAAGTTGTAGGCGCAGTACCTAAAACCTCAGACAATTTACCAATAAGACCTTCAAAAACATCAAGATTTACTGCGTTTGCAGTATTGATAATATCACGCACATACGGGTCTACCAAGGTATCAAACACCAAAGGTTGTTGCCCATCTTGATCGGCACGCTGGTTGATTTCAGCTACCACATTCATCGCAGCTTCTTCGGAACTGATATAAGGAATAATATGAATGTCAAAATCTACATGAGGAAACTGTGCTAACAGTGAGTGTCCAAGGGTTTCAGCAGTAATTGCAGTCCCATCGGAGATAAAAAACACACTGCGTTTAATCTGTTTACCTTCTGACATTAAAATTCTCCTTAAATATTTGTCTAAGTGCTGTAAAATCTTTATAGTAAACCGATCTTACATGACTGTCGCCGAGTAAATCAAAAAGCTGGGCGATTTGTTATAATTTCATGCCAAGATAGTGATTAATACTGCATAAGTGGAGTAACAACTTTGGAAGCGCGCGTAATTGGTCTAGAAAAATTAGGGAAACACGACGTTGAACTCGTTGGTGGGAAAAACTCATCACTGGGTGAAATGATCAGCCATTTGTCTAATGCTGGTGTATCAGTACCGGGTGGTTTTGCAACCACAGCTGCTGCGTATCGTGAATTTCTCGAGCAAAGTGGCCTAAACGCTAAAATCAACGCCGAGCTTGCAGCGCTTAATGTTGATGACGTAAAAGCTCTAGCAGAAACTGGCGCAAAAATCCGTCAATGGATTGTCGAAACTCCGCTTACAGCAGAACTTGAAAAGGAAATTCGCGAATCTTTCGCTGCTCTTTCAAACGGCAACCCTGACATCGCGGTTGCCGTTCGTTCATCTGCAACAGCAGAAGACTTGCCAGATGCATCATTTGCAGGACAACAAGAAACTTTCCTGAACATCCGTGGCATCGACAACGTTCTTGTAGCCATTAAGGAAGTATTTGCTTCACTTTACAACGATCGCGCAATTTCTTACCGTGTACACCAAAACTTTGCTCACGACATCGTAGCGTTGTCGGCTGGCGTGCAACGTATGGTCCGCTCTGAAACTGGTGCTGCTGGTGTAATGTTCACACTGGATACAGAATCTGGTTTCCGTGATGCAGTATTTATTACCGCTTCTTATGGCTTGGGTGAAATGGTCGTTCAAGGTGCTGTTAACCCTGACGAATTTTATATTTCTAAACCACTTCTTAAAAATGGCAAGCATTCTATCCTGCGTCGCAACTTGGGCTCTAAACACCAAAAAATGATTTATGGTGAAGAAGGTGCAGCAGGTAAATCTGTCGTTGTCGTCGACGTTGAAAAACAAGAGCGTCAACAATTTGCCTTAAATGATCATGAGCTGCAAGAACTTGCAAAACAAGCCTTGATCATTGAAGAACATTACGGTGCCCCAATGGACATCGAATGGGCCAAAGATGGTGATGACGGTCAGCTTTATATCGTTCAGGCACGTCCAGAAACCGTAAAAAGCCGTGAAAATGTCGGCACCATGGAACGCTACCTGCTTAAACAAAAAGGTACTGTGGTTTGTGAAGGCCGTTCAATTGGTCAACGTATCGGTTCTGGTAAAGTCCGCATCGTCACTTCGATTAAAGAAATGGATAAAGTACAAGACGGTGACGTACTCGTATCTGACATGACTGACCCGGATTGGGAACCAGTGATGAAACGTGCTGCTGCTATTGTCACCAACCGTGGTGGCCGTACCTGTCACGCTGCCATCATTGCACGTGAACTTGGTGTTCCAGCGATTGTAGGTTGTGGTAACGCAACCGAAGTTCTGACCGATGGTCAAGAAGTAACTGTTTCTTGTGCTGAAGGTGACACAGGCTTTATCTATGAAGGTGCTTTAGATTTCGAAGTTCAACGTAACTCTATCGAATCTATGCCTGCGCTTCCATTTAAAGTCATGATGAACGTAGGTAACCCTGACCGTGCATTTGACTTCGCACAAATTCCAAACGCAGGTATTGGTCTGGCACGTCTTGAATTCATCATCAACCGTATGATTGGCGTGCATCCTAAAGCATTACTCAACATTGACAGCCTTCCACGCGAAACTCGCGCTGCTGTAATGGCACGTACTGCAGGTTACGCTTCTCCAATCGAGTTCTATGTAGAGAAACTGGTTGAAGGTATTTCTACCCTTGCTGCTGCATTCGCTGACAAACCAGTGATCGTGCGTATGTCTGACTTTAAGTCAAACGAATATGCCAACCTGATCGGTGGTAAGTTATACGAACCAGAAGAAGAAAACCCAATGCTTGGTTTCCGTGGTGCAAGCCGCTACGTTTCTGACAACTTCCGTGACTGCTTCGAACTTGAATGCCGTGCATTGAAAAAAGTTCGTGACGAAATGGGCTTAACCAACATTCAAATCATGATTCCATTCGTACGTACAGTAAACGAAGCGAAACGTGTCATTGAATTATTGGCATTGAATGGTCTGAAACGTGGCGAGAATGGTCTGAAAGTGATCATGATGTGTGAATTACCAACCAACGCATTGTTAGCTGAACAGTTCCTTGAGCACTTCGATGGTTTCTCTATCGGTTCTAACGACCTGACTCAGTTAACGCTTGGTTTAGACCGTGACTCTGGTATCGTTTCTCACCTGTTTGATGAACGTGACCCAGCGGTTAAAGCACTTCTCTCTATGGCAATCCATGCATGCCGTAAAGCAGGCAAATATGTAGGTATTTGTGGTCAAGGCCCTTCTGATCACCCTGACCTGGCTAAATGGTTGATGGAACAAGGTATTGAGTCTGTTTCTTTAAACCCGGACTCCGTTTTAGACACTTGGTTCTTCCTTGCAGAAGAAAAAGCTCAACAAGCGTAATAAAACATGTTAAAAAAGACCCATTCGTGGGTCTTTTTTTTCTTCTGCGATTTTTTGTATTTTAGATTTATTTTGAGAATTGAGTTTTATGCAAATTTACTTGGCGAGAAATAATCAACAAGCCGGTCCTTACACCTTAGAGCAGCTTAATCAAATGCTCGCTAGCCAACAAGTGCTGCTAACAGATTTGGCCTGGCATCAAGGTATGACCGAATGGAAGGCTTTAGGTGAATTAACCCAAGGTAAACTTGTATATACACCTGAAGGCTATATCGCACCTGCGGCTTTTCCAGAACCTAGCCCTGTACAGAATTCAGCTATTCGTAAAGTTCAGGTGGAAAAAAAAGCAACTGCCCGACAGGAGTTGGCTGCAATTCCAACCCGTATTTTGGCAAAAATCATTGACTTGCTACTCTGGCTACCTGCAGCCGCAATTCCGTCATTTTTCCTAAAACCGGAGCAATTTAACCAGTTATCCGAGATTCAGCAAAAAATGCAATCGGCCGAGACTTCCACTCAAGCCATGCAATTGCAACAGGAATTATTTACCCTTATACCTTCTGAAGCCTGGCAGACCATGTTTATTTACCTCATTATTATGCTAGGTATACAGGCATTTATGTTGGCAAAATCCGGGCAAAGCATCGGTAAAAAACTGACCAAAATTAAAATTGTAGATGCCGATAATGGTGAAAAAGTCAGCCTGATGCGTGCTTTCACTTTACGTAGCTTTATTTTTATCGTTTTAAATTTGCTATTTATGCCATTTATTACAATTATTGATCATGTTTTTGCACTGGGCGAAAAGCGCCAGACCTTACATGATAAGTTAGCCAAAACCAAAGTGGTTAAACAATAAGCATATAATTAGACAGGGATTGTTTTTATATCCCTGTTTTTCCGCAGAATATTGATATTAAAATAAAATTCATATAATAAAAGCTTAATTCCGAGTAAAAAAATCAGTTTTTATAACAGATATTTAAAGCCACTTTACATATAGCTTAGTTTGTCGATATCAGGCATAATGCCCTACAACGTAGCGGTGCCTCATGATTGGGAAGGCTTTACTGTGCTTGGATTTTCTAAGTGAAAAATAAACATTTCCAATCATGCGACACTTTAATCGCTATCCCATATTAAATTAGGGAATGGGACTCTTCACCGAGGTTGTAAAATGAGACAAACAATTTTAGCTGTATTGTCTTTATCTGCGATGGCTGCACTCTTGACTGGGTGTGGTGGTGATTTAGTACTTCTGAACTCCAAAGGTCCAGTTGCTGAAGGTCAATCAAACCTCATGTTGACTGCGATTTACTTAATGCTATTGGTGGTTATTCCATCAGCGATTATGGCATTATGGTTCGGATGGAAATATCGCGCGTCGAATAAAGATGCAGACTATAAACCTACATGGGCACACTCTACTGCAATTGAAATTGTAGTCTGGGGTGTTCCTGTTATTATTATTGGTATTTTAGCTTGGTTAACTTGGTGGGGTTCCCACAAGTATGACCCATACCGTCCGCTAGAATCAGATAAAGCACCTTTAAATGTTCAGGTTATTGCTGAACAGTTTAAATGGATTTTTATCTATCCAGAACAAAACATTGCGACTGTTAACGAAATTCGTTTCCCAGAAAAAACTCCGGTTAGCCTGCGTTTAACTTCTAACTTCACAATGAACTCGTTCTTCATCCCTGCATTGTCTGGTCAGATTTATGCTATGGCGGGTATGCAAACTCACCTGAACTTCTTGGCAAATGAAACCAGTCCTGCTGAAGGCTTCCGCGGTTTCTCTTCTAACTATTCAGGTTATGGTTTCTCGCAAATGCGTTTCCGTGCACACTCTGTGACTGATGCTCAGTTTGCTGAATGGGTTGCTGCAGTTAAAGCGGGTAATGGTAATACCATTAATCCTCAAGCTGTTCAAAAAACAGTTTTAGATCAAGCTGAATTTGCAACCTTACGTGACGGTAACCGCTCTAAGCACCAAATCGAAGCAATCGTTGCGAAAGCGCAAACTCCTGAAGAGAAGGCTGCTGCTGAAGCGTTGAAGCCTTATCCGACTAAGCCACACCCAGTGACTTATTATTCTTCAGTAGAACCTAAACTGTTCGAATCTGTGATTAACAAATACATGAGTAATTACCACGGTGCTGATCACTCGGCAACTGCTGGTCATGAAGCTGCTGCTTCTGAAGCTCATGCAAATGTTGAACATGCGACTGCTTCTGTAGAGGAATAAGACATGAGCTTCTTAGGTAAGTTAGGTCCGGATGCAATCCCTCACGATCCAATCGTGCTGGTGACAGTTGCCATGATGGTCCTAGGCGGTCTTGCACTGTTTGCAGGTATCACCTATTTCAAAAAATGGGGCTATTTGTGGAACGAATGGTTCACATCTGTAGACCATAAAAAAATTGGTATCATGTATATCATTGTGTCGATTGTCATGCTTCTGCGTGGTTTTGCCGATGCGATCATGATGCGTCTTCAACAGTTCCTTGCAAAAGGTGGTGGTGAAGGTTACTTGCACCCAGAACATTACGATCAGATCTTTACTGCGCATGGCGTAATCATGATCTTCTTCGTAGCGATGGGTCTTGTGGTTGGTTTGATGAACATTTCTGTACCACTTCAAATCGGTGCACGTGATGTTGCCTTCCCGCTATTAAACTCTTTAAGCTTCTGGCTATTCGCTGGCGCTGCTGGTCTGGTAATGGCTTCTCTTGCTTTAGGTGAATTCGCTGCAACAGGTTGGATGGCTTATCCTCCTCTATCAGGTATCGAATATTCTCCTGGCGTAGGTGTAGACTACTACATTTGGGCACTGCAGATTTCAGGCTTGGGTACACTTTTAACTGGTGTTAACTTCTTCGTTACCATCATTAAAATGCGCGCGCCTGGCATGACCCTTATGGATATGCCTATTTTTACCTGGACATCTTTAGTTACTGTTGTACTTATCATTGCGACATTCCCAGTATTAACTGCGACTATTGCAATGTTGTCACTTGACCGTTACTTTGACTTCCACTTCTTTACAAATGACTTGGGTGGTAGCCCAATGTTATATGTAAACTTGATCTGGACTTGGGGTCACCCGGAAGTATATATCTTGGTATTACCAGCTTTTGGTATTTACTCGGAAGTTACTGCCGTATTCTGCCGCAAAGCTTTGTTCGGTTACAAATCAATGGTGTACGCTACTGTAGCAATTGGTGTTTTATCACTTGTTGTTTGGGTTCACCACTTCTTTACCATGGGTGCAGGTGCCAACGTTAACGCGTTCTTCGGTATCATGACCATGATTATTGCGATCCCGACTGGTGTGAAAATCTTCTCTTGGTTATTCACCATGTATAAGGGCCGCATTACCTATACAACACCAATGCTTTGGACACTTGGCTTCCTTGTGACTTTCGGTATCGGTGGTTTAACAGGCGTATTGATGGCAGTTCCACCAGCGGACTTCCTAGTACACAACTCTTTATTCCTTATCGCTCACTTCCATAACGTAATTATTGGTGGTGTAGTGTTTGCGATGTTCGCAGGTATCATCTTCTACTGGCCAAAAATGTTTGGCTGGCAGTTAAATGAAGCTTGGGGTAAAGCTGCATTCTGGTTCTGGTTCATCGGTTTCTATTTTGCGTTCATGCCACTTTATATCCTTGGTTTCATGGGTATGACTCGTCGTTTGAATACATTTGACAACCCTGAATGGGATCCATATGTAAATATTGCTTTAGTTGGTGCAGTTCTTATTGCACTGGGTATTGCATGTTTCGTTATGCAAATCGTGGTGGGTTTCTTGCAACGCGAGAAAAACATGGACGTTACTGGCGATATTTGGGATGGCCGTACGCTTGAATGGTCTACTTCTTCTCCAGCGCCGTTCTATAACTTTGCCTATCTTCCAAAGATCAACGGTATTGATACTTTCTGGACTGACAAAGAAAACGGTATTGCATACACTAAACCAACCAAGTATGAAGACATTCATATGCCAACCAACCGTGCGGCTGGTTTTGTTATCGCGATGTTCATTACTGTTATGGGCTTTGCTTTAATCTGGCACATCTGGTGGTTAGTAGCGATTACATTCGTTTCTGCGATCATTAGCTTCATCGTGTCTTCTTTCACCAAGAAAGTGGATTACTATGTTCCAGCTGCTGAAGTTGAACGCATCGAAAACGAACGTTATGCACAACTTGAAAAACACTTGAAGAAGGACTAAGACTATGGCTGAAGTACTTCATCACGATAACCACGGACACGATGAACATCATCATCACGATGATACTGACATCACGGTCTTTGGTTTCTGGTCTTACTTGATGAGTGACTTGATCCTATTCGGTACACTCTTCATCGCGTTTGCTGTATTAAGCAGTCACGTTCCAGTTGGTACTCCAAGTGCACGAGATCTTTTTGGTGAATCTCTCAGTTTCGTATTAACTGAAACATTCGCCCTCTTGATTTCGTCTGTAACGTTCGGCTTTGCTGTTCTTGCTGCCTACAAAAAAGACGTATCTAAAGTTCTTACTTGGCTTGCAATTACTTGGGTATTTGGTGCTTCGTTCATCGGCATGGAATTATATGAGTTCAATCATTTAGTTCATGCAGGTCATGGCCCTAGCACAAGTGCATTCTTATCTTCGTTCTTTACGCTGGTAGGTACACACGGTATTCACGTAACTTCTGGTTTGGTATGGATGATCGTGTTAATGGTTCAAATCAAGAAATATGGTTTGACTCTTCCAAACACTCGTCGTCTTGCATGCTTAAGCTTGTTCTGGCACTTCCTTGACATCGTTTGGATCTGTGTATTCAGCGTAGTTTACTTGATGGGAGTTCTCTAATGAGTCACGATCACAATTCAGCTGGTGCAGCACACGGTAACGTTAAACAATATACAGTTGGCTTTATCCTATCTATCATCCTGACCATCATTCCTTTCGGAATGGTGATGGCTGGTGGTTTTGGCCGTGGTATCTTGATTACCGTGATTGCAATTACTGCAGTTGCTCAGATTCTTGTACAGTTAATTTATTTCCTGCACATGAACTCTTCTTCAGAGCAACGCTGGAACGTTATTGCATTCGTTTATACGATTCTGACCATTGCCATCCTTTTGGTTGGTTCTGTATGGATCATGAACTACCTTCACTACAACATGATGATCTAAACTGGTTGTCATGCTGAAAAAGTATTTATTCCTGACTAAGCCAGGAATTCTCTTTGGTAACTTCGTTACCACTTTGGGTGGCTACTTTGTAGCTGCCCAAGGTTCTGTAGATTTCCTTCTTCTTCTCATTACCCTTCTCGGTACAACTCTGGTTGTAGCATCAGGTTGTGTAGTCAATAACATCATTGACCAAGACATCGACCAAAAGATGCAACGTACGCAAAATCGTGCGATGGTTAAAAAATCAGTTTCCGTTCCTGTTGCTTTGGTTTATTCCCTGGTACTTGGATTCGCTGGTTTTAGCATTTTGTGGTTTTGGGTCAATGAGTACGCTTTTTTATTTGCTGTTATTGGTTTTGTTGTATATGTTGGTTTTTACAGCTTATGGACAAAACGGACAACCATTCACCAAACCATTGTCGGTAGTATTTCCGGTGCGGCTCCACCTGTAATTGGTTATACCGCTGTTGCAAATCAGTTTGACATGGGTGCTTTACTTATTTTTATTGGGTATGCACTTTGGCAAATGCCTCACTCTTGGGCAATTGCAGTTTACCGCTTTGAAGATTACAAAAATGCAGGGATTCCAATTTTACCTGTAGCACGTTCAATTCATCGTACCAAGATTGAGTCACTCATCTACGTTGTATTGTTCTGTATCACCATGAATGGATTATTTGTTTATGGTTATACAAATTGGATTTATGTGGTCGTACTGAACCTTTTGTGTCTGTACTGGGTGTATTTGAGTATTCAGGGCTTTAAAGCTGAAAATGATCAGTTATGGGCAAAGCAATATTTCATGTTCTCTGTCAAATTAATCACTGTCATCAGCCTGTTGTTTAGTTTCACTTCAACAGCCCCACAATTACCCATCATATTTTTTTAAAAGATAGAGTCCTGCTCTATCTTTTAATTAGATATGTCATACACTTTGCACCCTTCTCGTTATACTTTGTTTACTTTCCTTATTTTCAATAACAAACTTTTAGTAAGTAATTTCCTTTTCATCCTTATAATAAGCAAAATTTAGCTCAGCACTATTTTCAGTATTTTTGCTTTTTGCTCTCCTCAAACCTTGTATTTAGCCAGCAAAGGCTCTAAAATTCACGCTTCGCAATTTATGCGACACAACTTTAGTTGTGACTCCTTGCCTCTGCTTGTATTTGCAGAGGCTGTATAAACCGTAAGGAGCTGACAATGCGTCACTACGAAATCGTACTTTTGGTACATCCAGACCAAAGCGATCAAGTTGTGGGTATGGTAGAACGTTACCTAACTCACATCAAAGAAGCTGAAGGTCAAATTCACCGTTTAGAAGATTGGGGCCGTCGTCAATTGGCTTACCCAATTAACAAAATTCACAAAGCTCACTACATTTTAATGAACGTTGAATGTGGTCAAGCTACGCTTAATGAATTAGAAGAATTGTTCCGTTATAACGATGCAATCCTTCGTAATGTTATTATTCGTCGTGAACACGCTATCACTGAAGAGTCTTTACTTGCTAAGAGTGCTGAAGAAAAACGTGCGCGTAAAGCTCAACGTGAAGAAGCACAACAAGCTCAAGACTCTGCTGAAGCATAAGGAGAACATTACATGGCACGTTTTTACCGTCGTCGCAAGTTCTGCCGCTTTACAGCTGAGAACGTTACGTACATCGACTACAAAGATATCGATACTTTGAAACAGTACATCACTGAAAACGGCAAGATTGTTCCTAGCCGTATTACAGGTACTAAAGCTCGTTACCAACGTCAATTGGCGCTTGCTATCAAACAAGCTCGCTACTTAGCGTTGATCCCTTACACTGACAATCATAAGTGAGGTTGAGCTGTGGATATTATCTTATTACAACGCATTAAAAACCTTGGTAAACTAGGCGATAAAGTATCAGTTAAAGCTGGTTACGGCCGTAACTTCCTTATCCCTCAGGGTAAAGCAGTTGCAGCGACTGAAGCGAACACTGCTGCTTTTGAAGCTCGTCGTGCTGAACTTGAGAAAGCTGAAGCTGACGTTTTAGCTGCTGCTCAAGCACGTGCTGACCAATTGAACGAAGTTAACATCGTAATCACTGCTAAAGCTGGTGACGAAGGTAAACTATTCGGTTCTATCGGTACTCGTGACATCGCTGACGCTTTAACTAATGCAGGTCTTGAAGTTGACCGTGCAGAAGTTCGTTTACCAAACGGTGCGCTTCGTCACACTGGTGAATTCAACATCGCAATCCAATTGCATCATGATGTTATTGCTGAAGTTCTCGTTACTATCGTATCTGAGTAATTTCTTGCAAGAAAAAGAGCATGCTTTTGCATGCTCTTTTTTTATCTCTAAAAATAGTCAAAATAGTTGAATTAACCCTTATATAGACCTTGTTCACTTCATTTATTTTGACTGTTTTTAGATACTTAAATAAATGAAATTTTCGATTCGCATTTTTTTTAAGAGCGCGTATCATCTGTTTATACGAAGATAATACCTTTTTTATTCTTCGGCATTTTTTTCAAATTACTCATTTATTGCATTTAAAATTAGGGTTTTATATGTCACAGGCGAATGCCAGCGCTATGCTTAACTCAGTTAAAGTAGATAATAAAGCAAATGAGTCAGGCCAACTTAAAGAGTTTCGTACACCTCCGCATAACTTGGCAATTGAACAAGCTGTTCTTGCCGCGCTGATGACGGTCGCAGAATCTTTTGAGCAAGTCGGTGATGTATTAAGTGAAAACGATTTCTACGCCACACGTCATAAATATATTTTCCGTGCCATTGAAAAATTAGCCCAGGAAAACTCGCCTTATGATGCCGTATTGGTCAATGACTGGCTGATCAAACAGAACCTGCTTGAAGCTGTGGGTGGCGAAGAATACTTAATGCAATTAATGGCAGATTCTCCTTCCAGCTTTTATAACCTGGAAACTTATGCCAATAAAATTAAAGAATTTTCAACATTACGCAGCATGATTAAAGTCAGCTCTGAAATTTTACAGAATGCTTACGACACCAAAGGTCGTAGCGTGAGTGAAATTCTGGATCTAGCTGAAACCAACATCTTCTCGATTGCTGAACAGCATAATAACAATGCCAAGGCCCAAGGCCCAAAACCGATTAATGCGGTAGTCGCCGATGTTTTTGATAAGTTGAATGAACTTTCCCAAATGGAAGGCAACATTACCGGTTTAACATCAGGTTTCGTGGAACTGGATAATAAAACTTCAGGTATGCAGGCTGGTGATTTGATTATTGTGGCTGCACGTCCATCTATGGGTAAAACCACTTTCGCCATGAACTTGGTGGAAAGTGTGCTGTTTAACTGTGACTTGCCTGCCCTGGTTTTCTCTATGGAGATGCCCGCAGATTCGATTGCCATGCGTCTGATTTCTGCTTACGGTAAAGTCCATCAGGGTCATCTGCGTGCCGGTAAACTGGATGGCGATGAATGGTCTAAAGTCACCGGTACCATTTTACAGCTACAGGAAAAACATCTGTACATCGATGATTCTTCTGCCCTGCCTCCGACGGAATTACGTGCCCGTGCCCGTCGTATTGCCAAACAACATGGCGGAAAAATTGGCTGCATCATGGTCGATTATCTTCAGCTCATGAAAGTACCTGGTATGGGTGACAACCGTGTCGGCGAGATTTCAGAAATTTCCCGCAGCTTAAAAGCCTTGGCTAAAGAGATGAACTGTCCTGTCATTGCACTTTCTCAGCTGAACCGCTCACTGGAAAACCGTCCAAATAAACGTCCGGTGATGTCCGACTTACGTGAATCTGGTGCGATCGAGCAGGATGCCGACTTGATCATGTTCATTTACCGTGACGAAGTGTATAACAAGGAATCCAAAGAAGCCGGTACTGCCGAGATTATTATCGGCAAGCAGCGTAACGGACCGATCGGTACGGTTCGTCTAGCTTTTGAAGGTCAATACACGCGCTTTAGCAATCTCTCACCTGAGTTCTACGCTCAATATGATGATGAAGAATAAGATAAAAAAACGAGGTGCTGACCTCGTTTTTTTAAATTTATTTTTCTTGTACCATTGCTTTAATTCATCACTGCTACGTATTACATAAATTTTTTCTGTTTAATATTTGGTGAAAAATACACTTTAACTTAGTGTTTATTTTCAGTCATAGGATTACAATATCCCTCTCCATTTTGCTTAAGTTCCTCATTTTCAAGACTGAGGAATAGCATATCTATAATATTCTTATGTAGAGCTTATAAGCGATTTGATATAACAAATTGCTGTAATTTTTTATTGTAATCCCAAGGAGTGACGAGGGTGCGCCAAGCAACAGTTTATATTGATAGAGAAGCCCTTCAATATAATTTAAACCGTGTCAAACAACTTGCACCGACTGCTCAAATTGTCAGTATGGTCAAAGCCAATGCTTATGGACATGGAGTCAAAGACTGTTTAGCAGCCTTGGGTGAAACGGATGCTTTTGGTGTCGCCTGCCTGGAAGAGGCTTTAGAAATTCGTGAACTTGGCTATAAGCAACCGATTACCCTCATTGAAGGCATTTTTTCTGAAGATGAAATGCAGGTGGTGATAGAGAACAATATTGAATGTGTGGTCCATCATCAGCAACAGTTAGACTGGTTACGCGCCCATAAAGCAGCTTATATTGGTAAAAAATTAAAAGTTTGGGTCAAGCTGAATAGCGGTATGAACCGTCTTGGTTTTAAAGTACCCGAAATTATTGAAGTAATTAATTCACTTAAAGCTGAGGGTTTTACTTGTGTATTGGCCATGCACTTTGCCAATGCCGATGCCAACCATCCTTTAAATGAACAACAAAAAAATCAGTTCCTGCAAGTGAAACAAGCTTGTGCGCCCGTGATGGGCTCTTGCTGTAATTCCGCTGCTATTTATAAATGGCCTGAACTGCATTTTGATTTTGTCCGTCCAGGAATCATGCTTTATGGTGCATCACCATTTGCAGATCAATCCGTCCATGATTTAGGACTTAAACCGGTCATGACTTTTACGGCTGAAATTATTGCCCTAAACCACATTCAAGCAGGTGAACATGTCGGTTATGGCTCCACCTTTACCGCTGACAAAGACATGGACCTCGCTATCGTTTCAATTGGTTATGGAGATGGCTACCCTCGTGCCTTCCCTAAACAGAACTATGTATCTATTAACGGTCAAGCGACCCGTGTGATTGGCCGCGTTGCCATGGACATGATTGCCATTGATGTGACCGGTATGGATGCTCCGCTTGGAACTGAAGTTGAACTCTGGGGTAAAAATCGTCTGGTTGATGATGTTGCCGCAGCCAATGGCACCATTGGTTATGAGCTACTCTGTCGTTTAAGTGCACGTCCTATAAGAAAATAAGTAAGCGTCCGCTGAACACACCTTATGAATTCATCCTATAAGCCTTAATTTAGTCCCCACTTAAAAACAAGTGGGGACTAAAATTTATGACTACAAATAATCAGACATCCATCGCATCTCTTGCGA
>NZ_VPCP01000057.1:0-22528 GCF_013418145.1 Acinetobacter sp. YH12201
CCATTTCGGTAAAAACTGGTCGAGGTACGCCAACCAAGCGTTTAAATTCAGAATCTGAAAAACGGTTTAAGTTCTGATATCTCATGAAACTTAGATTGAGGTGGTTTTGACTTTCGCAAGAGGTCTAGTACATGAAATAAGAAAATTATTGTATTAATAAAAGGCTAAAATTGAATTCTATTCAACTTTAACAGTCTGCGGACATTACATTACAAATTTGTTAAATTATACCTTATATATTATTTAAGTGTATGTTATTTATACTTTTTAGTGATTTTTTTTGCATTATTTATTTAATTTTTCTTTTTTGCAGTGACTCAAACCTAGAGCCATTTACATTTGCTCATAAAAAATCGATCGCCTGTAATCGAGCCTTAACATAGAAAGGGTTAATTTAAGTCCAGATTCCAAAGAATCTTTGTGAATTCACTCAACCATTTTTTCGATTTGCTAAAGGTAAAGATATGTCCGAAAGAAAAGTCGCATTTGTGACAGGGGCACTCGGTGGTATTGGTAGTGAGATTTGTCGTCAGCTGGTAAAGGCAAATTATAAAGTGATTGCAACGGTTGTGCCTCGAGAGGAAGACCGTGAAAAGCAGTGGTTAAAAAGTGAGGGATTCCAACAGGAAGATGTCCGTTTTGTCTTAACCGATCTGACCCATCATGCTGATGCGACGAGCGCAATCGAGGATGCGATACAGGCTGAAGGTCGCGTAGATGTGTTGGTGAATAATGCCGGCATCACACGCGATGCAACATTTAAGAAAATGTCCTTCGAACAGTGGTCACAGGTAATCGATACCAATTTAAAGACACTATTTACCGTGACCCATCCAGTCTTTAATCAAATGCTGGAGCAAAAGCAGGGACGCATTGTCAATATTAGTTCGGTCAATGGTCTGAAAGGACAGTTTGGTCAAGCGAATTATTCAGCCGCAAAAGCGGGCATGATCGGTTTTACCAAGGCTCTGGCTCAGGAAGGTGCACGTTCCAATGTTTGCGTGAATGTTGTAGCCCCGGGCTATACGGCAACACCGATGGTGACTGCCATGCGGGAAGAGGTCGTAAAAAGTATTGAAGACCAGATTCCTTTGCAGCGTCTTGCCCAGCCTGAAGAAATTGCAGCGGCAGTCATGTATCTGGTCGGTGAGTATGGCACCTATATTACGGGTGAAACCTTATCGATCAATGGCGGTTTATACATGCAATAAGTCCTGTGCTCACTGAGCCAGTTTTTTCATTTATTTTTTAACAATAACTAAATTTTAAGTACTATAAATCAATGGAGTAATACACATGCTATATGGCGATATCTTTTCAAACATGAATGCTCAGTACAAAAACATGTTTGAACCTTATGCAAAATTTAACAGTCTGGTGGCAAAAAATTTTGCGGATCTGACCAATTTACAACTCAATGCTGCACGTCATTATGCCGATATCACATTGTCGCAAGTCTTTGCCAACAGTGAAGTCAAAGACATGCAAAGTATGATCAATTGTGGCATGAAGCAAGTGGAAACCATGAGCAAACTCAGCCAGCAAATGATTGATGATGGCCAAAAACTGGCAAGCTTGGCCACTGAATTTAAAGCCGAGTTTGACAAGTTAGTTAGCGAATCGATGCCGAACAATAAATAACGGTTAACAGTCCTAATGAAGATTGAAGACTAGCGAGCGGGGAAGTGGAGATCACTTCCCCGTTTTTCGATTCCATTCCTGATAGGAAAGTGAGGAATGACCCAGTATGCGGAGTGGTGCAAATGCAGCAGAATCTTTTTCAGTTTAATCAGAACGTCCAGCGTTTTTTCGATGTCCATGAAGAAATCTGGAAGAAAGTACAAGAATTTTACTATGGCGATAATCCGCTCAATGATGCATTGAGCAAAGTCAACAGTGAAGATATGAACCTGTTCTTTCAGGCATTAACCAAAAATCCGGCACGCTTGATCGAGATGCATAGCAAATGGTGGATCGGTCAGATGCAGATTTACCAAAATATCATGCTGCGCAGTGTGAACAAGGATATCCAGCCTCTCGTGAAACCTGAGCCGGGTGATCGCCGTTTCAAGGATACACTTTGGCAAGAACCCAATTACGATCTCTTGACCCAGTCCTATCTGCATTTCAGTCAATTGGTACAAGAAATGCTGGATGAGGTCGAAGGCATCCCAGATAAAGTCCGCCAGCGTATCCACTTTTTCACCCGCCAAATGGTGAATGCCTTTTCTCCCGGCAATTTTTTATGGACCAATCCGGAAGTGATCCATCAGACGGTACAGGAACACGGGCAAAACCTGGTGCGTGGCATGGAAATTTTCCATGACGATATCATGAACAGTAGCAAATATCTGTCCGTACGTATGGTCAATAATGACTCGTTCCGTTTGGGAAAAGATCTGGCCTATACGCCAGGTGCGGTGGTCTTTGAAAATCCGGTTTTTCAATTGTTACAGTATGAAGCGACCACTGAAACTGTATATCAGACGCCTATTTTGCTCATCCCGCCTTTTATTAATAAATATTATATTCTGGATTTGCGTGAGCAGAATTCTTTTGTGAACTGGTTACGTCAGCAAGGGCACAGCGTATTTTTAATGTCCTGGCGTAATCCGGGAGCTGAACAAAAGGACATGCACTTTGAGGACCTGATTACCTCCGGTACGGTTGAGGCGATGCGTGTCATTGAGGAAATGACCGGAGAAAAAGAGGTCAATGCTATTGGTTATTGTATCGGTGGTGCGGTGCTTGCTGCGACGCAGGCGTACTATGTGGCGAAACGCCTGAAGAATCGCGTCAAGAGTGCCACCTATCTGGCCACAATGTTGGACTTTGACAATCCAGGCAGTTTGGGTGCTTTTATTAATGAGCCGGTCATTCAAGGGATTGAAACTTTGAATCAACAGGTGGGCTATTTTGATGGCCGTATGTTGGCGGTGACCTTTAGTCTGTTACGCGAAAATACCCTGTACTGGAACTATTACATTGAAAATTACCTGAAGGGCAAACATCCGTCCGACTTTGATATTTTGTACTGGAATAGTGATGGCACCAATATTGCCGCACATGTGCACAATTTCCTGGTACGCAATCTGTACCTCAATAACGAACTGATTCAGCCGAATAAGATCAAGATCAATGGTGTGGGTTTAAATCTGTCGAAAGTGAAAACACCGAACTTTTTTATCTCGACCCAGGAAGATCATATTGCACTATGGGATACGTGCTTTAAAGGATCTACCTATCTGGGGGGTGAAAGCACGCTGGTACTCGGCGAATCTGGACATGTGGCAGGCATTGTCAATCCGCCAAACCGCAACAAGTATGGCTGTTATACCAATAATATACCTTATGAAAACCCGAAACAGTGGCTGGCAGATGCCCAGTTCCATCCAGAATCCTGGTGGTTACGCTGGCAGGAATGGATCGCACCTTATACCGGCGATCAGGTTCCAGCGCGTACATTAGGTAGTGCAACTTATCCTGTCAAGGAAGCTGCACCGGGCAGTTATGTACAGGTCAGTCTGTTTTAGCATTTAGGTATTCTCACTGCCGGCCAATCGTATGGGGGCAGGAGTATCAAGCAAGACATGCGTTAAAAAATAGGAAATAAAATGAAACAAGTTGTGATTGTTGCCGCAAAACGTACCGCGATTGGAAGTTTTTTGGGTGGCCTGGCTAGCGTCAGTGCACCGCAGTTAGGAAAGGTAGTGATTGCTGCGGTATTAGACGCTGCCGGAATAAAGCCAGAACAGGTAGATCAGGTCATTATGGGGAATGTGTTGACTGCAGGTGTGGGACAAAATCCGGCACGTCAGGCGGCAATTGCAGCGGGTATTCCGGTTTCAGTACCCGCTTCGACCTTGAATGTGGTGTGTGGTTCTGGACTGCGCGCTGTTCATTTGGCCGCACAGGCCATTGCCACTGGTGAAGCCGATATTGTCGTGGCAGGGGGGCAGGAGTCGATGTCACAAAGTGCCCATATTATCCAGATGCGTAACGGACAGAAGATGGGCAATGCGCAATTGGTGGATAGCATGGTCTATGATGGTCTGACCGATGTGTATAACCAGTATCACATGGGAATGACTGCTGAGAATATTGTGGAAAAACTGTCGATTAGCCGTGAAGATCAGGATGCTTTGGCACTATCTTCTCAGCAGCGTGCAGTTAAAGCACAGGTGGAAGGGAAATTTGACGCAGAAATTGTGCCAGTGCAAGTGCCACAACGTAAAGGTGATCCGCTAGTTTTTGATCGTGATGAATATATCAAACCCGAAACGAATCAACAAAGTTTAGCTAAGCTGCGTCCAGCCTTTAAAAAGGATGGAACGGTGACTGCAGGTAATGCCTCAGGGATTAATGATGGCGCAGCAGCCGTATTGGTGATGAGTGCCGATAAAGCAGCAGAGCTTGGTTTACAGCCACTAGCAAAAATTAAAGCCTATAGCCTGTCTGGTATTGAGCCGGAAGTGATGGGACTTGGTCCTGTAAATGCTGTGAGAAAAACATTAGAAAAAGCAAGCTGGTCTTTGGACGAGGTTGATCTGGTAGAAGCCAATGAAGCCTTTGCCGCACAAGCTTTAGGAGTGTCGAAAGAACTGGGCCTCAATATGAAAAAGGTTAATATTAACGGCGGGGCCATTGCTTTAGGCCATCCGATTGGAGCCTCAGGCTGTCGAATTTTGGTCACTCTGTTACATGAAATGCAACGTGGCGAAAAGAAAAAAGGACTGGCGACCTTATGTATTGGTGGTGGAATGGGCGTTGCATTAGCGGTTGAGCGATCTTAAAAATTATTTCTGATTGCGAGAAGCTTTGTTGCATAAAGATTTTTAAGCCTACACGTCCCTCACATATTTTGACCAGTGTGCTGTATATTGGTCACTTTTTGGCAACAGGAGTCGCTGCTAAAAATTTATGATCATTTACTAAGTCCCCACTTAAAAATACTATGCGGGGACTTACATCAAGCTAATTGTATCGATTATTTAGGAGGTGCTTTAACCGATACTTACTGAATTAAAACAGCATCTTATATTTTTCTAGCAAAACTGTCATCAATCATTCATAACGATGTAATGTACAAAAATTAGTCTAATCAAAATTTTAACAAACATTAAAAAATATGAAGACTTTAAAACCACATACCTTATGTCTCAGCTTGGCTTTATTAGGCTGTTCGTTTCCAAGTTATGCACAACTCATGTTCAGTCAATATATTGATGGTTCCTCTAACCGTAAAGGATTAGAAATTTATAATCCTGATGGTAGTACAGTAAATTTAGCAGATTATGAAATTCAGCAATTTAGCAATGGATCAACCACTAAGTCAGCAGCTTTTCCATTACAAGGTACATTGGCAAGCAAAACAAAATACGTTATTGGTCGCTCAGAATTACAGACGGAAATTGGTTCTAAAGTTGATCAGGTTGCAGGACTTTCTTTTAATGGGGATGATGCACTTGTCCTGCTGTATAAAGGTACGCCAATAGATCGTTTTGGTCGAGTGGGGGAAGATCCAGGCACTGGTTGGGGAGTCAGTTTTAGTAGTTATCAAAATAGTTTGTCACGTACTAAAACTTCAAATAATGTCACTTCGATCGATCCTGCAGCAGCATTTGAGTTAGAAAGCCAATGGTCTAAATGGTCTGAACGAAATGCATTCAACAGTTACTTAGGTGCAGTCAATACTGAATCTACCTTGGCTGAAATCAGTTGCAGTACGGCCGATACGCCAATTGCAGACTTACAAACCGCTGCACTCAATCAGCAATATATCGTTCGTGGAGTCATCACTGCTGATTATCGTTACCAAAATGGTTTTTCCGGGTTTTATATTCAATCCCCAGACAGTAAAGCTAAACTTGGCTTAAGCAACGCCATTTTTGTATATTTACCCGCAAGTAGTACAGTGACTGGTGGAAAAGTAGGTGAAGAGGTTATTTTTAAAGGTCGTCTTACTTCTTATCAGAACCAGCTACAGATCGATCAACTCAGCAGTAATATTCAAACCTGTAATCAACAAGCTGAAAATCTGGTTAGCGCCACTCCTTTACAATTGCCCTTCTCAAGTTTGACGGATGCAGAAGGTCATAGCCCTAAACGATATCAAGGGATGCTGGTCAAAATACCGCAGACTTTAACCATTAGTGAAAATTATAATTATGGGCGATATGGTGAGCTATCCTTAAGCTTGGGGCGCTTATATATTCCAACCAATTTATATCCAGCAAAATCACTTGAAGCCGTCAATTTGGCCAAACAAAATTTATTGTCAAAAATTATCCTGGATGATGGTTATAACAATCAAAATAGAACCCCATGGCTGCCGCAAAACTTTAATGCATTAAACACTTTAAGAAGTGGCTATCAGTTGAAAAATGTTGAAGGGATTTTGGAATATCGCTTTAATACATGGCGTATTCAACCTATTTTAAATAAAACACAGCCTGAAATCATTAAAGACTCAAATTTAAGAACAACAGTACCCGCAAAAGAGTCCAGACAAATTCGTGCCGCTGCTTTTAATGTATTGAATTATGATAATGGTACCACCCAAGGTTTTCCTACGGAACGCGGTGCAACCTCACAATCCGAGTTTAACAAACAGCATCAGAAAATCGTGACTGCTTTGAAAGCGATTGATGCAGATGTTTATGGATTAATGGAAATTGCAAACAATGGCTATGATGATAAAAGTGCAGTCGCTTACCTCAGCAAAGCTTTAGGTGCCGATTGGAAATATATCATTCCACCGAAGATGACCAAACTGGGTACAGATGCAATTGCTGTGGCTATTATTTATAACAGTAAGCGCGTTAAAACCGTGGGAGAACCCGCGGTCTATGATGATCAGACTCAAAAGAACCGGGTAACGATGGCACAAAGCTTCCAGTCTTTATCTGGCGGGAAAATTTTTACGATTATACCGAATCATTTGAAATCTAAAGGCAGTTGTCCTGATGATAAAACTTCGTTAGATGCTGATCAAGGTGATGGACAGGGCTGTTGGAACGCGACACGTTTAACAGCAGTACAAAAATTGATGCAGTGGATTGCAACGAATCCGACCAAAGTGAATAACCCCAATTATTTACTGGTCGGTGACATGAATAGTTACGCTAAAGAAGACCCAATATTGGCATTTGAAAAAGCCAATTATAAGGTTTTGCTAAATGATGAAAAAATTGGTCAGGGTAAAGCAGCCTATAGTTATATTTTTGGCGTAGCCAGTGATACTAATGGCAATGGCGGTTCAGGAAACTTAGATCATGCCATTGCCGATGCGAACTTATACCCAAGGGTGAAGCGTGCTTTTGCATGGCACATCAATGCGGATGAGCCGACAGCTTTAGATTATAATGAAGAATATAAAACACAAGAGCAAATCACAGCATTCTATAGCGATAATGCATTCCGTTCTTCCGATCATGATCCTGTGATTGTCGATATGGACCTCAATGAGAATGTAGCAAACACTCCTGATAGCACTGAAATAAGTGGTGGCAGCATGGGAGTATGGTCAATTTTTGCATTAGCCGGGCTTGTTTTAGTTTCCACTCTACGCAGACGTAAATTGAGTTGATTGAATAAAGTATCAATTTAAAAAACTGAAGACATATAGCGGATGGCTGAATTGCTGAGCACATCAAGACATTCTTAAATGATAGGTTTCGATAATAGCTCTATGCTAGGATCTTTAGAATTTTTTTGTTGATTTAATCGATAAGGAGAAATATAAAATTTCTCCTTATTTTATTGTGCGGAAAATAGCTAAATTCATGAATTTTAAACAATAGTCCCACATTATTTATGATTAAATTATGATCAAAATGGTATGGCTATGACCTTTAAAAATAGAAGCATTCAATATTCAAGTATCACATGCAGTCTATTCGTTTCCAGTATATTTTTAGCAGGGTGTAATAATGATACTAAAGACAGTACCAGTATAACGCCTATCATTCAATCTGAACCGCTGGAAGTAAATGTATTGCATATTAACGACAGCCATTCACATTTGGATGAAGAAAGTACCAAATTACTGCTGGAAACCTCTGTAGGTAATCGCGAGCCAATCCAGGTTTCAAATGGCGGATTTGCACGAGTTGCGGCACTGATGAATAGCCTAGCCAGTACGGAGAAAAACCCGATAAAAATTCATTCAGGAGATGCCATCACTGGCGATTTGTACTTTACTTTAAAAGAAGGTGAAGCCGAAGCAGATCTCATGAATACGGTATGCTTCGATACGTTAACATTAGGCAATCATGAATTTGATAATACCGATGAAGGCTTAAAAAAATTTATTGGTTTCTTGAATAATAAAGGTCGCTGTAAAAATAAAACACAAGTTTTAAGTGCCAATGTCGAGTTTGGAAAAACCTCAGCACTCTACCAGACTGATCTGGTAAAACCTTATACCATTATGGACAAAGAAGGGCAAAAAATTGGCTTAATCGGTCTAACGATTGCTGATAAAACCAAGAATGCCTCTCGTCCGAATGCAGATACCATTTTTAAAGATGAATTAACCACTGCACAAAACTATATTGATCAGCTCAAGCAACAAGGCATTAATAAGATTATTGTACAGTCTCATTTAGGCTATGGCATGGATAAAGCACTGGCTGCACAATTGTCTGGTGTTGATGTCATTGTGGGTGGTGATTCACATACCTTGCTGGCAGATGCAAAGCTGAAAAACTATGGAATGAGTCCAGAAGGAAACTACCCAACAACCCTAAAAAATAAAGATGGTGAACAGGTTTGTGTTGTACAAGCATGGCAATATGCCTATGTGGTTGGTCAATTAAAAGTAAATTTTGATGCCAACGGAAAAGTTCAAGCATGTACCGGCAAAGCAAATGTATTAATTGGAGATGATTTTAAGCGCAGTGCTAAAGATGCTCCAGCCCTGAATACTACTGAATTGGATGTGATTAAAAAAGATATTGAAAGCAGTAACAGCTTGCGTATTATTCAACCTAATGCTGCAGCTTTAGCTATCCTGGAACCGTATAAAGTTGCTAAAAATTTATTGGGCAAGGAAATTGTTGCCAATGCCCAAGAAAATCTATGCCTGCGTCGTGTACCCGGAACGACAAAAGATACCTCACGTTCCACGTTAGGGGACATCTGTAATAAATCAGATTTTACCAACCAACATGGCGGTGATGTGCAACAACTCGTGGCTGAAGCATTTTTGCAACAAGGTAAAAAGTATTTTAATGCCGATATCTCGATCCAAAATGGCGGTGGTGTCAGGGTAGATCTTCCCCAAGGTGATATTTCTGTAGAGAAAATTTATACGGTATTGCCATTTAAAAACACATTGGTGCAATTGAAGGCGACTGGGCTAGAAATTAAAAATGTACTTGAAGATGCGATGGATGCAGTCGTAAATAACAATACCGGTAGTTATCCCTACGCGGGTGGACTGCAGTGGGATGTAGATTTATCCAAAACCAAAGGTCAACGGATATCCAACTTAAAAGTTCGCAATGCACAAGGAATTTATGAAGCTTTAAATCCAGACCAGACCTATCAGGTGATTACCATTAATTTTCTGGCAGATGGTCAAGATTTTTATAGCAGTTTTAAAAATATCACTGGTGAACGACGTGTAGAGGTGGGACTGGATTATGCTGAAGCCTTCTTGGATTATGCAAAAAATGAAAAAGTGTTGAAACGCTTAGCTGTTGAACGCTACAGTACGCAGACTTATAAAGAATAAGCTGACTTGATTAGTCCGGGTCAGCCGAATGATGACTGACTCGGAGCATGTAGAGCCTGTAAATCATTATAGTCAAGTTCCAAATCTGGTCTTGGTCAATTTTTCCATTTTTTATCGTATGCGAGCATACTCCAAAATATTGTGCAGTTTTGTCTTTAAAATTTTTGAATATCTTCAGCCTTCTACTGTAATAGAATCCTACTCAATGAGGTTGCTTATAATTGCTTGTTGTATCATGGTGCTGAGATAGTGACTTGATTTATGCATTTCATGCTGATCAGATTTATCTTTAGGATTCTTTTGTGGCTGAAGATCCTCTTGATTTGCTTGATTTGTCTGTTCTTCAGCTCTTTTAGATTCCGATTCATCTTTGGGGTGCTGTTGCTTGGTCATTTTATTTATCCTTTTCAAAAATTATAAAATTACCGATTGTTTAACCGACCCAATTAGAATGCGCGGACGCAAAAAAAAGAGATAGTTTTATATTGTATTGGCTTTGTTGCACCAAAGTTCTCTGGATATTTACTATTAAAAAATGGCGAAGCCGTATATATCACAGCAATTATTGGTGTAATCAGAGTCGGATACGATGAAACACTGGAAAATGTCATCGAAAGAGCAGATCAATCCATGCATATGGGAAAACAGCAAGGACATGACAAGACAGTATTTGCATGATCAAATTGAGTGTACAGAACTAAGTTTGTAATTGTCGAGTCACCCCAAATGACCTCATCCTTCGAGATTTAGCCCAACCTTCATGTTGCCTATACCCAAAAACCATTCAAGAACTGTTCTCAGCATTAACGTTCAGCCAGTACTTTTGATAATCTTTTGGTATGGGCAATTAATCGGTCCAGCCAGCGTTTTGCTGCCAGCAGTTTTAAGCTTCTGGCTGCACTCAGCCGGTTCAAAGTGGCATATTGCATCACTTCCTCACGTAAGGCTGTCCGATGCTCATCGCTCCACTGTTTGAGATTGGTCACTTCCTGCTTAAAATTCTCAATCTTTTCAGCATTTTCTAAAAAATCCGGATGGCTGACATAATGCTCGAGAATATTTAAAAAATCTAAAGCCACTTGATAAATCTGTGGTTGGGTTCGAATAGCCAGTGCATAGGGAACACCTTCCAGATCACTGCGTAGAACCCGAATATACACCATCATCCTTAATAAAGAGGTCAGTCGCTGTTTATCCTGTTGATATTCTGGAACGACTATTTTTTCTAAATACGCCTCTAGATACTCAATCTCTTGATCTAATTGTTGTAATTGTTTTGGGCTCAGATTGACGCCTTCCTGAAATGCACGACGTAATATCTCAAACATCTGAATCAGGATTTGATAAGTCACTTTTTCTGCAGCAATGATGGCCACACTTGGAATGTCCAGATTGGATTCATCCAGAATTTCTAGGGCACCGGACTTTTTCTGCGGTAAAAACTTACAAATGAGCTGATTAAAGGGATGGATCAAGGGCATAAAAATACATGCGCCGATTAAGCTAAATAAAGTATGAAATGCTGCCACAATGACGACTTCATCCCATTCAGCAATATATTGAACATGACGGTAGGCCCAGTTAAATAAGGGAATCAACAAAAAGAAAGCAAATATCGCACTGACCACATTAAAAACCACATGCACCGCTGCAGTCCGCTTGGCATTCACCGAGCCGCCAATCACAGCCAGTACTGCGGTTGCCACTGTCCCGATATTTTGTCCAATCACCAGTAACAAGGCTTGCTGCAGATCAATCGCAGTACTGGCTAAAGCTGCTAAAGTCGCGGTAATAGCGGCACTGGAAGACTGCAGCAAGACTGTCATGATCAGTCCGATCCAGACCAGAAACAGTTTCTGCCAGAATGAATCATAGTGAAAAATGGACAAATCGACTTGTTGAGCAAGACCTGACATCGCAAGCTGTAATTGCTCAATCCCAAAGAAAATTAGGCCAAAACCTGCAAGCGCAAAACCGAATAAGGCCAAACGCCCATGTGTTAATAATTTGAGCAACGCACCTACAGCAATCAGAGGTAAGGCAAAAGTGGTGATAGAAAATTTCACCCCGAGTAAAGCCACCATCCAGCCGGTACTGGTCGTTCCGATATTGGCCCCTATAATCACCCCAATCGCCTGGGAGAAACTCAATACTCCAGCTCCGACAAAACCGATAGTCGCCAGCGTCGTCGCTGTAGAAGACTGGACAATCAAGGTCAGACCAATACCAGAACATAGTGATTTCAACGGTGTTCCGGTAAATTTGGTCAGCCATAGCCGTAAGGTTTCACCAGCCATGTCCTTAAGACTGTCGGTCATTAAAATCATGCCAATCAAGAATAAACCAATACCGCCACAGAGCTGAGCAATAACTTCGAGCACAATTTTCCCAAGGTGTTTTTAGCATCAGCATACCGTCTGATCCAGGCGATGTCATTAACTACAATCCGAGGATAGGATTTGGTCATAGGGATTTTGATCACGGGTTGAGCTCAAAAGCCCGATAGCACTGCAATAAAATACAATCCAGGTAAAAAAATCACAAAATATTCATCTGCATTTTTTTAAAATGATGTCGGTCAGCTTGATCTGACCAAAATACACAGAGACATAAATTTAAATTTTATCGCTCAATTTTTATTTTAAAAATCAAAGCAATCAGGGGTATGTGGTGCGTCAAGTAATTGAATATGTAGGAGCGGACCTGTCACGGATCATTGAAATGGCTTGGGAAGATCGAACGCCTTTTGAAGCCATCCAGCGTGAGTTTGGTTTGAATGAAGCGGCGGTGATCCGCTTGATGCGGAAAAATATGAAAGCATCAAGTTTTAAAATGTGGCGTGAACGGGTCACCGGCCGAAAAACCAAACATCTGCAACTGCGTTCACCCGATGTCATTCGGGCCTATTGTTCACGGCAGTATAAACGTTTCTAAGCACTTTGTTTTGGCCGCTGTCTGGACTCACGTTTACATCGTTCAGAACAGTATCTGACTTCCTCCCAGCAGCGTTGCCATTTTTTGCGCCAAGTAAAAGGGCGCAAGCAGTGGATACATATTTTTTCAGGGAGATGCTGTTTTTTCATCGTTTATAACTCATTGATCTGGCTAAGGAGCTGCTGGGCATGGCTTATAATCTGCTGCCGATCTTTAAGTTTATCCAGCTGCTGATAGATCATGCCCATACGTGGATGATTGCGGAATATCGCTTCATGCCGGATCATGAAATACCAGTACAGGCTGTTAAACGGACAGCTGTCCGGCTCGGTACGGGTTTTGACATTGTAGCTACAGTGCTTGCAGTAATCTGACATCTTATGGATGTAATTACCCGAAGCCGCATAAGGTTTGCTGGCCATCAAGCCTCCATCGGCATGCATCACCATGCCCAGCGTGTTCGGCAGTTCTACCCATGCATAGGCATCGGCATAGACGGCCAGATACCACTCGCTGATCTGCTCCGGGTCTACACCAGTTAACAGGGCAAAATTGCCGGTCACCATCAGACGCTGGATATGATGCGCATAGGCATGCTGAAAGGTATTGCGGAAACACTCCGCCATACAGTTCATCCGGGTACGGCCGGTCCAGTAAAATTGTGGCAGTGGGGCTGAGTGCTGCAGTGCATTACGGTTGGCATATTCCGGCATGTACAGCCAGTAAATCCCGCGGACATATTCGCGCCAGCCGAGAATCTGCCGGATAAAACCTTCCACTGCATTTAACGGTGCATGACCGGCATGGTGGGCAGCTTCTGCTGCATCACAGACTTCTCTGGGCAGCAGCAGGCCGCAGTTCAAATAAGGCGAGAGCAAGCTGTGAAACAGCGTGTCTGCCCCCTGAACCATGGCATCCTGATAGTCGCCAAAATAAGGTAAACTGTGATCAATGAAATGCTGCAATACAAGCAGGGCATTACTACGTGTGGTGGCCCAGCGGAAATCGTCAAGGCTGCCAGGGTGATTGGGAAATTCGTATTCAACCAGTTGCAGCACCTCCAGATCAATCTGATCGCGTTCAAAATGCAGTGGTGTAGGCAATGGCGGACTGCCTGACCAGGCCTTGCGATTGGCACTGTCATAGTTCCACTGTTGTCCTACAGGCTGCTGTCCCTGCATCAAATAGCTGGTCTGCTTGCGCATTTCCCGATAAAAATATTCCATACGCAGTGTCTGGTAGCGGCTGGCCCATTTCCGGAACTGCTCTGGACTACAGAAAAAACGGTTATCATTCAGGCACTGTACCGGCAGTTGCAGCTGCTGGCTCCAGTGCTGTTCAATCTGCTGCTGCAAGCGGTATTCACCGCAGTGGGTTATCACCAGTTCTGTGACGGGAAATAGCTGTTGCTGCGCCTGCACGAAATCCAGCAGGCTACGAATCGGACTAGCAGGTTGAAAGGTGTGATAACGTACACGCCAGCCTTCAGCTTTGAGCTCTTTGGCAAAATGACGCATGGCACTAAAAATCAGGGCAATTTTCTGCGGATGATGGTTGACATATGTGACTTCCTCAACAACTTCAGCCATCAGGATCACATCCCGGGTACGGTCCAGCGCCTTGAGTGTAGCAAGCTGATGATGAAGCTGGTCACCCAGAATTAAACCGAAACGCATACTGATCTCAGAACCCGTGAAAGATAGCGTAGTCTAAATATAGTGACTTCAATTTTTTGTGAAAATATCGATCAGTAAAGTGATCCTAGACAATATTGTGGACAACCGATTCCTCTAAATTCTTAAAATATTTCTGTTCAAAGGTTTCAGGACTGAACAGTCCCGTAAAAGCTATTGCTAGATCCAGATTTTGAATATTCCCCCATAAAAATACCCCCTCTGAATGAAATATAAAGAGGGGATATCAAATTGACTCACTCAATTTTATTAGTTTGGGAACAATTTATTTCCACAAGACAAGCGAACAATTAATGAGTTGGTTCGTCCGCTTTTACGCCTTTTTGGTACAAAGTATAGATATAAATTGGAATATTTAAGTCTTCTAAGTGCTTATAGATCAGTGGGCGTACATCTTCCCAGTCTAAACTGCCAACGCCTGTTGCAAGACGTGGTAACGCTAAACTTTCAATCTTCTCTTCTTCAATCAACTCTTTTAAGTTTTTCAAAGTACGGTTGACATATTCTGTCGATGCTTTACCTGGTTTGGAACCATTATCATAAGCCGCTTCTTGTGTCATCAGGTTGACGATACGTTGACCTTCAGCATTCACCCATGTCCATTGTTCTCCCGCTTTAGGGTGATTAATATGGCAATAGTTACGGAAGTCTTTGTATAAGGCCGGCCAGTATTCACGCAGACTTAAAGCTAAACCTGTTGCAAAGTTATCATTTGGTGCAACACCGTGGGCAATTGCACGTGCATTACTCAGTAAAATATCTCCAGATACTTCATAAATCATAGATTTGACTCCTGTTTTAATGGTCTTGTTAAACTTCTCTTCTATATTCATTCTAGCTAGTCATTGCTATTTTTCTATCTAATTTAATAACCACTAAGTCTTTGCTAATTAATAAATTTTATAAAAATTTATGTTATAATTTTACAGGTAGAGCAATCCCATTTTTATTAAAAATTAGCATCAAAAAATTAATAAATTGGTTTAAAAATCAACCTATAAGTTGCTATATTCAGATTAGCATTCTTTTCTGAAACTGGGTCTCATATCTGCTGCATTTGTTCTTAGACTTAAGTGCAATATAATTGAATCATTGGGTTTTTAAACCGAAAGAAAAAAGTTATGTTTCACTGGATGCTTACGTTTGTGCTAATTATTTTTACTAATATTCAGCCAAAAATTATAAAAAAGAATACTCGTATTAATTCTTTAAAGCTGCTCTCATCAAAAGAAATAAGCAAACACATACTGCCATAACCAAAGCAATAAGCGCATTACTCCCAAAATCACTGCTACATAGGCATGTAAGATCAAATAAGCAAAGCTAATCCAGCCACTTGCTCCATTGACCTCACTACCTTGATATTCGCACAACAGTACAAAAGCTACGGCAAATATTTCCATCATAATCATTGTATTCAAAACCCACGACCAAGGAAAATGCAGCAACCATACCCAAGCAATAAAAAGCAGAGCAACCGTGAGTAAAATCTTACTGAGCTGCCCCAATACTTGTAATTCCCTACCCGATTTATTCTGCATCTGTTTCCCTATCTAATCTTATTGAAGAAAGCTTATAGCATCATTATTTTGGGCACTGTTGCAAATAGGAATCTGAATCGATGATCTCCCTTTAAAAAAAGCTTAGAGACCAGACACCCTGTTGATTAGACACACTTCACCCTGAAAATTCCCATAATAAAATGACGAAGCCTGACCTTTATGTAGTGCATGCATGACCTCAATGCCCTTAATGGTAGCGTAAGCTGTTTTCATGGATTTAAACCCCAGCATGGCACTAATGATGCGCTTTAACTTACCATGATCGCATTCAATCACGTTATTGTGATATTTAATCTGCCTGTGCTCAAGGGTGGGCGGACATTTTCCTTCCTGTTTTAACCGTGATAAAGCACTTCCTGATGTTCACGATAGCTAATGCCATATTTACAATACCAGCGTACAGCCAAAAAAATGATTTCGCCCTGAAAATGCCGACGATGGAAGGGATTCATATGCTTAACCTGTAACTAAAAACGATTTAGCTTACCATTAGCGGCTATTTGCAACAGTGCCATCGGCAGTGTGGCAAGTGTCGGGGTATTGGCACCTGCCAAACCACCAATCGTCATCACCATCACTGAAACGGTCTGGAA
Source organism: Acinetobacter sp. YH12201 (assembly GCF_013418145.1). Taxonomy (NCBI): domain Bacteria; kingdom Pseudomonadati; phylum Pseudomonadota; class Gammaproteobacteria; order Moraxellales; family Moraxellaceae; genus Acinetobacter; species Acinetobacter sp. YH12201. Next base: position 16,523 of record NZ_VPCP01000057.1, read on the forward strand.
TAAAGATTGTGAGCTAGCCAGGATAAAACCTGACGGTGCATGGTATTTGCAGCATAAGAGCGAAACCTAAATTTTTGGTGAATAAGCAACGAATGAGAGTTTTGGTATACAGTCGGTACAACCCAAAACTGGACTTGACCAGATTTCATTCTTGAATAAGTTTGCTGTGCCTGTTTCAGTGGGAATGTTTCATTCAACCATTTCCAAGTTGCCAAACCGGCTAACCTATATGACTTTTTAGATCTTGTGCAAAATGAGCTATCGTATTTCATACGTGTTGTTGAATACGCTGAATACCCACCTGAGCAGCATCAATTGCCCCTGCCAAATAGCCTGAATAGTGTCGTGACCATTCGCTGGCAATCCCAATAATACGGTTTGTCCCAATATGGTCATTCGGGGTATTTTCAGGTGCCATTCCATGAGAGCTAGCAGGGTTTTTCCAGTCTTCTTCGGTAGCGGTGAAAATGTCTGTTGACCAGTCTTTGATATATTCATCTTCGGGTGTTGCCGCCTCTAAACCAAACAGGCGAATCAGTTGTGCCCGACAATGTGCCATAAGCTCATGTTCACTGACTTTCTGGCGGACATTTGCAGGAATACCCAAGAAACCAAATAATGCAGCATAACCGTTAGATGTAGATGCATCGTGGATTTCACCCATAGGACCTACATGGCTACTGGCTTGACCAGACAAGCCCTGTTTTCTCCAAAATGCTTCAGGATAAACTGCTACATACTTGGCATGAGGTGCCATCCATGTAGCGGTCTTGTTCCACTGGCTCAATAGAGATGAAGGCAAGGCTGGAGAGAATAAAATCTGTTGAGCAGTGAGGCGAGGTGCTAGGGCAATCAGAACGTAATTCGCTTCAACACGCGTTTCGCTGCCGACTTGGTCTTGGCTGGTTAAATGAATACGTTCATGTTCCTGTTGGGTAATATGTGTGACCTGTTGTTGAGTCAGAATTTTTTGTGCAGGAATCTGTTGGGCTAAACCATGAATCAGGCTGCTCATTCCTCCCTCAAGGCGAATCGATTGCGTTGATTCCCATGGACTCGATAACTGTACCGGTGCTATTCCCCGTTTTTTTTCAAAGACGAACCTACCTGTATCAAACTGTTCATAAAAGGGAAGTTTGAGTTGTTGAACCAGTTGCATGAGTTCAGGGTTGAGTTCAGGCCAGATCCATGTTGCACCTAAATCAAATCCCTGCTCTGAATACACACGACCGCCTAAACGATCTCTTGCTTCTAATACAATATAGTCTGTGATTTTGGCTTGTTCCAGTAAATAAGCAGCATATAGACCACTTAACCCTGCACCAATAATCGCAATCTTGGTCTGGATCATGACTGCTGCTCCACAAAATTTTGCGCAGAGGAAAGGTGGCCTGTTTTTACATACAGCGTTGCACCTGCTGCACTCGCGTAAAAGTGATGACTGCTTTGAATTGGTAAACGAACCCATGAACCTGCCAGAAAAGTTTCCCCGTTCATAATCAATTCACCCTGTATAACCAGAAGCTCTATACCCTTCAAGCTGTGTTCATCAAAGTTTTGATGTGGTTTAAGTTTTTCGAGATAGGTATGTTCATTATGAGATACATATAAGGGACAAATCAGACGTTGACCGATTGTTTGCCAGTTTTCAGACGCATGAGTATTGATACGTATCGTCTCGGTATGATCTTTGCTCATTTGCATGAGTTTGACAAAAATGAGTGTGCCATCTTCACTGGATGGGGTGTGTTTTGAACCGTCTGGATTGCGTAAATACCAGCCTGCTGGATAATGCTGATGGCCATTTTCAGTGAATGTTCCTGAAAGCACTAAAATTTCTTCACCTAAAGGATGCTCATGCTCTGGAAACATGGTTTGCGGTGCATAACGAACCAGACTGGTGGCACGGGCGGTTTCATTCCCCACTCGATCCAGCATGACCCGTTCAACTTCACCACGAGGTGATTTGACCCATTGATAATCGTTGGGTTTAACCACAGCCATCTGGGAAAAATCAGCATTAATCAACATGCTTTGTCTCATCCATTGTAATTTCTTTACCAATACCTGCACCACCACCAGTAACAATCACTACTTTCAAAGAAAATCTATTCATGACAATACGATCCTTTATCAAGTTGAATTTTTGCCCTGACATGTGCATGCTGTATGTCGTTCGTATAGATTGATTTTATGATTCATGTCTTATATAAACAAACGAGATAATCTTTTAATGATTGATAGAAAATCTTTAGAATGAAAACACCTGTATATCTCAATGCATTAAGGGCCTTTGAAGCCAGTGCCAGGCATCACAGTTTTTCGGCTGCTGCTGCCGAGCTGAATGTTACCCCTGCAGCAGTTGGGCAACTGGTTAAAAGTCTGGAAGATTATTTGGGTATCACCCTGTTTCAGCGAAGCACAGGGGGGAAGGCCCGCTTAATGGCAACTGAAGCAGCATTGATGGCATTGCCTGATATTCGTGCTGGGTTTGATAGGCTGACACTTGGAATGAAAAAATTACAGGCTCAAACCTCGACAGGAGTGTTAACCGTTGCCATTAGTCCAGCCTTTGCAGCGAAATGGTTACTACCAAGAATTGATAACTTTCAACAAGCCTATCCTGATATTGATATTCGACTGGATACCAATTTAAAGCCTGTGGATTTTGGTCGTCATGGAATTGATATTGCGGTGCGATATGGACAGGGGAGCTGGCCAGGATTAGTTGCAGAGAAATTAATGGATGAGGAGGTTTTTCCTGTCTGCTCACCAGCCTTTTATCAAAAATATCAGCAACAGTTACAACACGCTAAGAATTTATTAAATCTACCGTTAATCCATGATTTAACCATGGATGCCCATTCAGGTTTTACCACTTGGAATACATGGTTACAGTACAATCAGATTAGTAATCAACAGGTCCAGCGAGGGTTAAAAATCAATAATTCGGCTGCGGTATTACAGGCAGCCATAGATGGACATGGAATTGCTTTGGCGAGAAGTGTCATGGCAGCAGATGATTTAAAAACAGGACGTTTGCGGCGTTTATATCCAGAAATGAAATGCTCTTCCACATTGGCCTATCATATAGTGTATCGAGAAGAATGTCAGAATATGCCAAAACTGGTAGCATTTAAAATATGGTTGATGGGTGAAGCACTATGAATCAAACTACTTGCACTATTACAAATTGGACTGCTCCCAGTATCCTAGACATAAGGTAGCTCAGATAAAATGTGTCTAGGATACTAGGGCGTGTCCTCATTTGGCTTTGCACCAAATAAATATACAGGCTATACGGATCATAGATTTATAATTGCGTGCTAGTTTATCAAATCGAGTTGCAATAGCACGGAAATGTTTTAATCTCGCAAAAGCATTTTCAACTAAATGTCTTAATTTATATAGATATTTATCAAATTCCTTATTCGATCTCTTACTGTTTGATCTCAATGGAATAATGGGAATCATATTCTTGTTCTTGGCACACATTCTAATGTGCTCAGCATCATACCCCTTGTCAGCAATGAGATAAGTTGCCTCGCCTACAATATCAATCAGTTGTTTTGCAACTTGACTGTCGTGGACGTCACCCCCAGTGATTTTAAAATCAATCGGTAATCCATTCGCGTCGGTTGCAAGATGTATTTTTGTTGTTCGTCCACCGCGTGATTGTCCAATTGCTCTTTCGAAACCATGCCGAGCTCCACTTGCATGTTGATGCACGCGTATGTAGCTTCCATCAATGAATACCCATTCCTGATCCAGAATGCCTCGTAATCTAAAAAAAATTTATCCCATAATCCCTTACTTGCCCAGCGATTAAAGCGATTGTAAGCAGTTTGCCAAGGGCAAAGTTCTTAAGGAATATCACGCCATGTCGCACCCGTACGTAGTTTCCATAAGATGGCTTCCATGATATTTCTACTGTTTTTTGAACAGTAACAACCGTGTAATCGCATAGTATCTTGAATTTGCTGCCAAATATCATCGGTGAGAAGAGTACGTGCCATTGAAAAAATATAGAGATGAAAAGAGCTTAAAGGAGGATTTTAAGTATTTAAAAACAATTCTTCAAATGAGGACACGCCCTAGTAATAGTCCAATATTATTTTTGTACCTGTTGAGGATAGTTCAAGAAATACACATCATAGTTACGGTAGTGCAATACTTGAGCATGAGGATTGCTATTTTTATAAGAGTTGGTACGAGCCAAGATCACGACCGGTTGTCCTGATTGTACTTTCTGAGCAAGATTTTTTTCAGACCAGCGATACTGTTTACGTTCAGGTTCAAACAGAAGACCATCTTTAATTTGAAATGCAGAACTGTCGAGACCAACATGTTCCCAGTCATCCACCAGATATACAGGTTTTTGTAAATTCATCAAGAATGGCACATCGTAAAAATAATAGTTGTAAAATGCGATGGTCGCATCAGGCGTTATATATTTCTGGAATGAAACTTGGGTGGCGTTGTTTTTTTGATCCAGAATTTTCACACCAAAACTGATGCTCATACATAGCACGACAACTGCAGCCAACACCAGTTTGAAATGAGAAATAAGCTGCTTTTGATAAGCAAGCATGAATAAAATAATGGAAATTATAACCGAGCCGCCGAGCCAGTACAGTTGTTCCATATTCACATTATTCAGGAACGATTTATCCTGTGCCCATACCGGTAATGTTGCAAAAGCAATACCAATAATTAGGACAAAAAATGTAGGTGACCATATCTGAAATTTATTAGCACGCTGATTTGCTAGTACACTATCAACCATAGTGGCAATTAAGATCGCTAAAGGAGCAGTTGCTGGCAAAATGTAACCTACCAGTTTTGATGGTGGAATAGAGAAAAATACCGTGACAGAGATAAACCACCATACCACCAAGATAAAAATTGGCTGACTAAGTTGCTGGGTTAAAGCTTGTTTAGAAAACTTGAACTGTGAAACAAATAACCAAGGCAAAAAGCTGAACATCAAGCAAAGCAGATAAAATGGCCATGGTTGCTGGTTGTTAAACTGATCGGAACTGAAGCGGCTAAATTGCTGGTCAATAAAGAAGTATTGCAGGAATGCCGGATACTTGAGATGAGCCAGATAAATCCATGGCATGGCAATCGTCAGGGTGAGTAGACCAAGGGAATTTCACCCTTAGCCCCTCGCAGAACCGGACATGAACCTCTCAGCTCATCCGGCTCCCATTATCCAACCGATGGTAAACATCCCATTTTCCAGTGCACAAAGGCATTTGGAAAATCACGCGCAAGTCGCCCTAAGGCATATCTAGCCCGTCTTTTATGACGGGCCAAGTTTTTGTACTTACGCCTCATCCAGCGTATAAGATAAGCATTCATGTGTTGCCAGATCGCTGACATTGCTGAACCATGGAATCGACCATAGTATTGCTGCCAACCTTGAAGAATTGGATTGAATATTGCAGATAAATCACTTAATTCGCGATTACACATCAGATGTAGATGCCATTTCCGAATAGTCTGTCGCATTGCTTTAAGTGCATCACGACTGACTGCAGGAGAGAAATTTACATAAACTCTTTTATACTTGTCCACAGCCTTACGGGGCCTAAACGTGTACCCGAGAAAAGTAAATTGAACATCGGGATATGCTTTACGACGATTAATATCTTGGCAATAAACAATCTTTGTCTTGTCTGGATGCAATTCGAGACCACATTCACGAAATCGTGCATCGATCTTTTGTAAAACAAGTTTGGCTTGAGATAAACTCCGACAATGAATTACGCCATCATCTGCATAACGGCAGAACCGTACACTTTGAAGATGTTTCGTAATCCACATATCAAAAGCATAATGCATAAATAAATTCGCCAATAAAGGACTCACAACACCACCTTGTGGTGTGCCGCGATTCCTTTCTAAAAGATGGCCATTTATGTGTTGCATTGGTGCTTTTAACCAACGTTGCACATATAAAAGAATCCATGGAATTTCACAGTGTTTCTTGAGTGCACGCAT
>NZ_VPCP01000058.1:0-22219 GCF_013418145.1 Acinetobacter sp. YH12201
TTACGTAGAATTTCGTTAGCACGTTGCAGTTCTTTATTTTCACGTTCGAGTTGTTTAATACGTTCTTGATCTGAAAGTTGCTGTACTTTAATTGGGTTTTGTTTATCTAAATATTTTTGATACCAAACACGTAGAGTTTCAGGAGTACAACCAATCTTAGGCGCAATAGCGGTGATCGCAGCCCAATTCGATGGATAATCTTTTTCGGATTCAATCACAAGTTGAACAGCTCTATCTCTGATTTCAGGGGTATATTTTACTTTTTTCATCGGGGCATTCTCTCAGGAAAGTTGGTCTCCGACAAACCCGGTACGGTTCAGTGAAGTAATTTCATATGCACTCGTATCAACTTGATCTTACTTCACATTCAATAATTTATTTTTTCTTCTTCAAAAATTCTTTTAAATTTTCTTCAGAAATACTCGTGAAATTGTTTTCTTTTAGAAAAGTCACTACTTCTTCTACAGTTGCACCAAGGCTGAAAAGTTCAAGTAAGGTTTGCTTGTGTTGAGTAAGTAACTGATTACGTGTGATCGTCTTTTCATTCATTTTTTCTATATGACGAAAAAGAATATCTTCAAATTTTTTAGAATCATTGACACTATAAATTTTTTGATTTTTCTCAACAATTTTTGAATGCTTTTCTTCTTTTGTCGATACAGTTTCAGAAGTATTTTCTGTTGAGGATGCTAAATTTGTATTAGCTAGATTCTGAATATCAAGTTCTGAAACATTCTGGTCTTGTATCATGTTTTTTCCTAAGAATAAATATATAAGCCAATTATTCTGAATATCTTCTCTTACAGAAATGGCAAAATATGACCATTTTCTGATTTTTGAATTACTGAAAAATGTAACTTTTTGCGCTAATAAAAAAAATATAAATCAACCATTATTTTCATTAACTTTAATTCACTCACTGACCGCTAAAAAAAGTACAGGATGGGACGATGTATATCACATCGTCCAGATTCACAAATCTCGAGCTCGTTTCACTCGGTCTCAATTTGTATACAGTAGAAAAAAATGGGTATTACAACATCAAGAAAGAAACAGATCATTGTTCGTTTATCTATAGATGAACATCAGCTCATCAAAGATGCCTGTAAGGCATTACAGATGAATCAATCTGACTACATACGTAAAAAAATTTTAAGTGATGACTATGCTCAATTGATTGATCAACGTGATATTCATACGATCAGAATTCTTGGGGTTGTCCTTCCAAAAATACTGATTGAACTCAAAGGTAAGATGTTGACTCCAGAAGAGTTACCCGACATTACGGCACTCATTTATGAATTAAAAATGGTAGTTCGTCGACTCAATGACGAGGTGCTTAAGAGATGATTACTAAGATCATTCCAAATGCATTAGGCACTTCAGTAGAAGATCGTATTCATGGATTATCTGACTACATCCATCACCCAACTCCAACACGCAGCGATTATCTCAGTGACTATATTACCCAGTTGCACGCAAGTTTTAGCACTGAACTTATTTCTGAAAAATGTGTCTATTCAAATTCAAGAAACTTTTTAGATGATGATATTGCATATCAAAAAATTGAAATGTCACAAACTGCCAGTCTCAATTCTAGAGTGACTGACCCAATCGTTCATCTGGTTACAAGTTTTAAAAAATTTGAAGTACCCACGATTCAACAATTAGAAGAGCAAATCGATATTTTAAGTAAACATCTCAAAGCAGATGACTTACAAATGCAGTATGCATTGCACATGGATACAGACAATGTGCATTTTCATTTGATCATTAATCGAATCCACCCTTACAGAAAAAACAGTCATAATGAACATCAAGCAGTGGAGCTAGGCGATGGCTGGATTTTGAATGCAGTGCATAGAGCCACTGCTGAAATTGAAGCAAAACAAGGCTGGGAACCTGAGCCAAATCCTCTGTTTATCTATAATCATGAAACTGGCCAATGTGAAAAAAACATCAACCACATATCAAATCCTGATGCATTTAAAATCAGTGCAAAGATTCGTGATCAAGAACATCGACATCAACAAAAGAGTCAGTTGCGCAATGACATTGCGACTGCAGGCAACTATCAAGATGACCTTGAAAAAACCATTCAGCCTATCCTAAAAGATGCAAATAGTTGGCAGGACTGGCATCAACAATTAGCAGGTTTAGGAATTTTGTATGAGCGAAAACGTAATGGTAGTATTTTTAAAATAAAAACTGATGATCAACAGTCTCTGACGTTTAAGGCTTCTTTATTTTGCAATAAACAAGTCACATTAAAGAATTTGGAAAAATGTTGGGGTGAGTTTACGCCCCATCATTTCGATCAGATAAAAATTTCTAAGCTCAAATTTAATAAAACAGCTCAGCACAAATGGCATGAATCATCGACAATATCTGCTTATCATTTATTCCAAAGTGAAGACTTTCTAGTGAAAGAACTTCATAGCGCTTATCTCAATATGAAATCAACTAAAGATCTTTATAGCCAGAGACGTCGATCTAAATATCAGGATATCAGCTTCGAGAATGAACTTTATAAATACAATAAATCTTCTTTTTTAAAGCAACATCAAAAGAAATTTCCAGAACAGTCTACTGATACCATTTATACCCTATTGCATTATCAGCATCAGGCAGAACAACTGACCACCAGAGCTGAAATTAGAAAAGTATTTCTTTCCCAAAATCAAAATTTAAGCCAACAGACCTCTGAAAAGCTATTTGATCAAAATTTTTTGTCTAGAAACTTTGATTCAACCCAAATTACCTCTTATGCTGATTTTTTAAGATTTGTTTCACCAACTAATCCCCTATTGATACAACAACAATTTCTATTCGATCAACGTCAGTCTAAGAATTTTATTTATCAAGAAGATCCAGATATCAAGACTGCCAAAATATTATTTGATTCGGAAGATCATAAAGAGCCTATTGGGATTCAAAATAGATATGGGATTCTGGTCTTTAGTAATTATTCAATCACCCGATTACAGCAATGTATAAAGAATTTACATCCCGAGCATGAAGTATCAGTTCGAGGATCATCAGATTTTAAAAACTTATTTAAAATGCTGTCCCAACATAAATCCAATGAAATTCAAGATACAAACAAAAGTAGAACTCTGCCTGCTCTCTCAGAATTATCATTAGAGCAACTCCAAATTGGCTTCAAGCAACTCTATCAACATTTTAAGACAACAGGCGAATGCCAAAGCACAGCACTGATCAAAACTGGTTTACTTCTGAACTGTTGTGGCATCAATATGAGCCAGCTCACATCTATTTTAGCAACATGTATTCAAAAGCATCAATTGCCTCAGCTTAATCAAGACGATCAGAGTATCTTGATACAAAGGCTGCATAACCTGATCTATACACAAGCTTCAAAATTAAATAAAAAATATTTCAACTCAAATGACATTGAGCAAACCTGGCAATTATATTTTTCTTTACAGCATCAGCCTATGATCAACAAAAAATGCCATACCCTTGTTATAACCAACGATGCTTCGCAACATTTGAAAGACCTCGCACTTATACCTAAAAATCAAGTGAACAAATCCTATCAACAGACAGAATCTTTATCTGAACTAGATTACTTACAGATGTTTGAGTTTTACGAATACAGCAGAAAAGCTAAGCTACAAAAACAACAGGAATTAGAGCGGAATAATATCTTCACGATGCCAAAAGAAACATTGAAAGATTCTGATCAAATTTTACAGTCAGCCTCCCCTATTAAAAAATATCGTATCGAATACAGATTTGGAAAAACATTTTATATCGATCAAGAGAAAGTCGCTTTTTTTGAAAGTAAAAAATCTGAAAATATTACTGTACTGAGCCAACAACGTGACCATATTCACGATGCGTTATTATTAGCTAGAAATAAGTTTGGTGTTGTATTGGTCTCTGGTACAGATGACTTTAAAAGACAGGTGCAAGAAATTGCACGTGCAACAAATATAAGAATCGAATTTGACCACCCATTAGTAATAGATCGTCAAGTTGAAAGCTCAGCGAACGACAAGATAGATCACAATATTGTGCACCAAATAAATGAGCACAAGACTGTTATTCATAATTCCCCTCCAACATCACCAACTATAGAAGATCAAACACCCCCTATCGATAAAGAAAAGTCTATAACATTAGACGAAAACTCTAAGAGCCTAAACCGTACCAGTGATAGCTATGATTTTGGTTTCTAGTCCTTCAAATTAATTTTTTATAAATTCTGATAGAAGATAAAAAAATGCTAAAAAAACTAGATTTTTCATCTTTTCCGAGCTATAAATATCAGTAGCGCTTAGGTTGAGAGATAAAACTAGGTGGTTAGCTATAATTAAGTATAGCGGGAGAAAGTCACTCTTACTTAAAGACATGAAAGGATAACTCGTTTTTTACGTGTTTTTCGTGTGCTTTAAATAAGGTTAAATAGTGAAATCTTCGCAACTATACAATACATTTCTTCTTAATATTCTTCATAAATTGGTTCACAATTTATCAGATAGCTTTACTGTCTCTTTTATTAATATAAATAATTCTAAGATGTTAGAAATATTTTGTGACTCCCTTCTTTCATTTCATTTTTTTGGATACAAGTATATCCATAATAAATACTATAAAGTTCATAATGGTTTAATTTTTAGCTACACTGTAGACCACGGAAAAAAAATTATTACGTTTAAATGTGATTTGAAAAAAGAAATATCTGGGTTAGACCTAATCACTAAAAAATTGTATTTAAATCGAATATTATTCAATAGCAATTAAAATTAAAAATAGTCAAATTAATACTGAAAAGTTAATTTAACTATTTTTTCGTTATTTCTTTTAGAGTATCCAATTGAATAGCCACCAAAATTCTAGACTGGACTGCCACCACTCTCCTAGACAAATTTAGTCTATTCTTGGGCCTTTTCATAATCTAATGGAGAACGCTGACCATTGGAACCATATCTGCGTTTTGAATTGTAGAACCTCGGTATTGGAGAATCCTCGAATTCCCAAAAACAAGCTGTCAGGATATCCTAACCGCTACAAGATTAAACTTCGCAGTATTGGATATCACTTGGTTTATGAAGTCATTGATGAGGTAATTATCATCGTGATTGCTGTAGGCAGATGTGAAAACAATGCTGTCTATAACGAAGCCAACTCTCGCCATTCATAGGTAATTTACTACTTTAAGCAGAAATTCCTTTACAGAGGAATTTCTGCTTATTGGTTGTATTGAATAAACTAAATGGCTTCATATTAGTTGTTTTTTTATTCTTAATTGAAATCAAATTGAAACTAATTAGTAACTAGAATTATGTTCTCAAAATAAGTATCATCACTATTTCACACTCAGTAATTGATCCCACTTAAAGTAGTTCTGTGTCAGTGAATCTCGGGACATATTTCATGTTCTGTTCAGCATTAAACTTGCACCCAAGGCAATCTTGGTTTTGCCATACTTAAGATAAATCGCTTCAAGGAAATCCATCAAAGCATCACTGATCTCTACATGCTGCATGTCTGTAAACATATCATAGACATGATTTTCCTTTGGTTCGAGACACGTCAGAATCATGCCACATTTCTTGAATGCTATACCGGCAACAACATATAGCTAAATTCTAAAGGCTGTAGCACGTAAATATATTTGTAAAATACTATTTTACAATGGTTTTTGATGTGCTACTAAATTAAGTAATCAGCTATAGTCAAGCGATCATGCAACAACTGTATGAATGGCTCAACCAACATCATCTGACGATGCCAGGGCGAAGCTAAGAGTCATTGTGAAGCGCCTACTCAAGAAGTATAGTTATCCACCTGATATGGCTTTATTGGCTACAGAGACTGTGCTTGAGCAGGTTGAAAAATTAGCAGAAGAGCTCTCTGCTGCTTAATTTTTTTGTAATCAAATTAAAATCATTACAAAACTATATTAATTGTATATAACAACTAATCTAGTTGCATTCTATAATTCAAGACCTAACTCTTTGAGGACGCCAGCATACTTTCTGACAACCTCGGCATCTTGTAGTTCGATCAGAAGCCTTTTCTCTAGATCAGCATAGCTTTCCCCTACTGCAGCTTTTTGGCTTGCAAATGGATCATGGTGAGCCAGCTTGTTGGCAAACAATTTGATCTGTTTGTCACTCAGCTTTTTAGGGGGTGTTTGGACACTCAATGCTGTGTTTTTTGAGCTGAATGAGAAAGAGAAACCAGTAATAACTCTACCTGATTTATGTTGTTCATACGATGCAACAATATCGGTCTTCTCGTTGATTTGAGTAAGAGCTAAATCAAGCACCTTCTTCTTGAAGTTACCCATGATTTGATACTCATCAGTACCAAGACCCAGCTTAAAACGAAAGTCTTCAATATTGAATAATGGAGTTTTTCCAACACTTCGCCATTGAATTAAGAGCTCATATAAGCGAATAGCATACTTACTTGATAAGGAACTGATCTGCTTTAATTCATAAGAGGTAAATGAACGCTCTAACTGGGTAATAAGCGGAATAACATCAGGCGCAAAAACTAACTCCAAAATACCGGCACTATCAACATAGGCTATTTTGGAAACCCAACGAGACTTCACGATCTTTTCCTGCTGAGTTCCCTCATGGATACCCTTGTAACTGAACTTACGCTCAAACAAGCTATTAGCCGCATTCTTTAATGCTTCGTAGGCTGCATGCCGATCCACATTGAATTGCTTCATATAATGCTGTGCATGGACTTCTAGGGTGGTATTGGCATCAATCCCCTTACTCAGATCTCTAGCTTGAACAATCGCTAAAAGAATCAGTCTCTGCTCAGTAGTATCTAAGTTATAGCTCGCATTAATGAGTGCATTGTCTTTAACAACTAATTCTTTTGACATACAGACATTCCTAGTTTTTTGCCTTAATAAATATACCTAAACATTTTTAGTATGTAAATGGTGGGAAAAGGTATCGGTATTGGTGGGAAAAGGTATCGGTATTGGTGGGAAAAGGTATCGGTATTGGTGGGAAAAGGTATCGGTATTGGTGGGAAAAGGTATACATATGTCCTCTGAAATGCTGATGTAGCAAGACTTTCAGGCAGCGTAAAAATATTAAAAATTAAAAAATAAAAAATAAAAAAGAAATTTGTTGAAAAATTGGTATTTTATTGTTTAAAAATTAGCCAATTAAGGTTTGAAAGTCAAAGTGGTATTTTATTAAAAATTAATCTGGTGGGAAAAGGTAGTTATATGGATAATCTCTTTACTTAATAGCAATCTGATTCTATATTACATTCAAACTAGTTATAAACTAAATGTAAAAATGATCATCTTAATTGGTAGTCAAAAAGGTGGATGCGGTAAATCAACAATAGCCATCAACATTGCAGCATATCTTGCTAAACATAACAAAGACATCGTACTTGTTGATGCAGATCCTCAGCAAAGCTCAGCTAATTGGGTAAAAGACCGTGATGAAACAAGTCTACCCAAAGTACATTGTGTTCAACGCTATGGCGATATTAAGAACACACTGAAGGATTTAGATGGTCGCTATGACTATGTAATTGTCGATGTTGCTGGGCATGACAGCAAAGAGCTTAGAACAGCAATGTTAACTGCTCACTATCTGGTAGTGCCATTTAGACCATCACAATTCGACTTGGATACTTTACCTCATTTATCAGAAGTCATTGACCAAGCGAAGTCCTTTAATGAGGAGCTGAAGTCATTTGGATTACTAACATTAGCTCCTACAAATCCATCAGTATCTGAAGTGCAACAAGCAAATGACTATTTAGCTGACTTTCCGTTGTTCACAACCTTGTCGTCAGTGATCCATGATCGTAAAGTTTATCGTGATGTCACAGCTGAAGGAAAAGGTGTTGTTGAATCAAACAACCCCAAAGCAACAGAGGAGTTCGAGGCTTTTATGGAGGAACTTCTAGCATGATCAAGAAAAGAGAAACTACGAACCTTCTTTCTGAAGAAGAATTCATTAATGGTGCTAATGAACAGCTCACACCAAAATTAGACCCAAAAGCTTCCAGAAAATTTAAGACACATACGATCCCGATGAATGAATATGAGTATCAGTTGCTCGCTAAGTTAGCTGAAAAGTACGGTCAAACTCATAATGGAATTATCAGATTTGCTTTGAAGAAACTTAGTGAAGAATAGCAACTAATTTAGAACTAAATTACAACTATTTTGGTTTTAAATTAGCTGTGTTTTGGATGTAAAAAAATCCTTAATCATTAAGGGCTTTTTTGTATCTAAATCTTTCCTCTTTTATAGCGTTTACTCTAATTTCAACTGCTACAAAAGAGGAAAGACGATTCATCAATTAATAGTCAAAGTTGAAGAAGTGTTCTGGGAAACAGGAAAGGAATGCTTTTTGAATATCATTGTATTCACCTTCTGGATGTTCCTCTAGATAACGTCTAGTCCAAATCAGTGTGGCTTCATAATCGTTAAAGCACTGATCGAGTTGTAAAAAAATCCACAGTCCATGGGCTTTTTGAATGAAAAAGTCATTGATGATCATGAGAGCAATTTTCTTTTCAGTGTTTGAATCCGGGTATGAGTACATAGTATGTTTCTCCGATAGAGATGATAAAATAGTTTCGTTGATAAACCATTTATAGCACATAAAATTATGTGTTTACCACATAATTTTATGTGTTTTTATGTAAATGTAACCCTATGCTATAATCTCAAAACACCATTTCTATAAATTTAATCAAATGCCATATACTGAATTTCAACGTCTTGTCGGTAAAGCAGGGCTTTCAATTAAGGAATTTGCTGCCTTATTGGATATGAAACCTAATTCGATTACGAATTACAGTAAACAAGGTGTGGTTCCTACACATATTGCTGTAATCGTTGCGTTGATTTCTACGATGAAAGATGAGGGATTAGATTTCTATCCAATTTTTGAAAAAGTTAAGTCGTATTCACAAGACTAAAACTCTTATTTTTTGATTGTTTTTAGTGGTTAGTCATGACGTAAAAAATGCCTGAAGTTCAGGCATTTTTTATTTTGAGGGATTTATAAACCTCGATAGAACTTTTCAATAAAATTTCGAGTTTTGAGAACCAGAGTATTCATCAGGGTCTTACGTTCTGAGATCTTAGGACGCGCAATCGGTAAGTCTTTGACATCTTCTCGGCTAGGTAAACGCTGGGTGTATTCATATTGGCTGAGCACCGTTTTGAAGACTTCAGGTTTGATGGCTTCTTTTTGACACAGCTCATTCAGTGCCTTTTCTTTTTCCACATCCCAAAACTGAGCAAAGGCTTGTTCAACGCTTTGACCATCGGCCATGCGTGGAATGTTTTCATCCAGGAACTTTTGAATCAACTCTTGTTTGTCATACAGGTTGTGATTGGTCGAGATGATATCTTGCACCTGGGAACGGTACTGCTGTTTCTTTTCAGGATCTTTATGATTGACCACCGATTGTAGTAAATTCAGGATATAACCGACATTCACGGTATCGCGGTGGATCAGTTCCAGCTGGAAATTGACGTCATTGAGGACCGATACTTTGTCTTTAGGCTGGAGCACACGGACGTTGTTGTACAGATATTTGTATTGTGAGGTATGTTTCTGGAATTCTGCCTTGTTTAAATCGGTATCGTCCTGGTCATACTCGACAAAGTTTTCCAATTGGGCATTGATCCGCATCACCTCACGGAAGGCTTTGACGTACTCCAATTGCTGTTCTTCGGTTTCCAGCGTATTGGGGACTTGATCCGGATCTGGGGCAATACTGAGTAAATGGGCGACCGCAGCATTGTACTTTTCCTTGATGCTGTCGAAACTTGGAATCAGCACGATTCTTTGTGCTTCATCCTTATTTGAGAATAAGGTGAGGGCTTGATCTGTGGCCTGTTTCAGGTTACGGAAGCACAGAATATTACCGAACGGCTTATCTGCATTCAGAATACGGTTGGTGCGTGAAAAGGCTTGAATGAGACCATGATATTTAAGGTTCTTGTCGACATACAGGGTGTTAAGTGGTTTTGAGTCAAAACCGGTCAGGAACATATTCACTACGAGCAAAATATCAATTTCTTTTTTACGTACCCGGTTGGCAATATCACGATAGTAAGCGTAGAACTCATCGCCTGAGTTGTAGTTCTGGCCAAATTTGGCATTGTATTCAGCAATGTATTGATCGAGCTTGTCCCGGTTGGATTGGCTGATCCGGGTCGGGAGATCCGCAGACTCTTCTTCAATTAAACCACTGTGATCTTCGACTTTGAGTTCTTCATTTGCTGCAAAGGAAAAAATTGTGGCAATGGTCAATGGGGTATAAATCCCCCCTTGTTCTTCGGCTTGCTGCTGTTTTTCCTGCTGTACTTTTTTGAACAGTTCGTAGTACTGAGTCAGGACTTCAACAGAACTGACACAGAACATCGCGGTGAAGGTTTTATTTTTGGTTTTGATGTGGTGATTATCCAGGATATAGCGGGTAATCATTTCGAGACGGGCAGGGTTATCAAACAGTTCTTTGGTATCAATCCCTTCTACATCTTCTTCATAGCTGTCGCTATTTTCGATGCCATTGCTGGTGTATTTGCCCAGATAGGCAATCTGGAAGGGCAGGACGTTCCCATCACGAATGGCATCGGTAATCACGTACTTATGCAGGCATTCGTCAAACAGGGCATTGGTGGTGACTGCTTTTGAGTCAATTTTCAGTTGGCTGTTTTTCTCAAAAATTGGCGTTCCGGTAAAACCAAACATTTGCGCTTGATTAAAGAAGCGTTTGATATTGCGATGGGTATCGCCAAATTGGCTACGGTGACATTCATCAAAAATGATCACGACTTTTTTATCTTTGAGGTAACTGATCTGATCGCTATAACGGTCAGAACTAATCGCAATATTAAGCTTTTGTAAGGTGGTGACAATCAGTTTGTCATGCTTCTGGCCCAATTGAGTGACCAGGGTGCCGGTATTCTTGGTGGTATCGACACTGTCTTTTTTGAAGGCGTTGAATTCACGCACCGTTTGGGTATCGAGGTCACTGCGATCCACCACAAAGAGGACTTTTTCAACTTCAGGCAAGCGCATGATGAGTTGACTGGCTTTGAATGAAGTCAGGGTTTTTCCTGAGCCGGTAGTGTGCCAGATATAGCCATTTTGCGCTGAATGTTGCACACGCTGAATAATCTGCTGTACCGCATAGATTTGGTAGGGACGTAGCACCATCAAACGCTTTTCAACTTCCAGGATCACCATGTATTCGGTCAGCATTTGGGTGATGTGCTGATGCTTTAAAAAGGCTTCGGCAAAGGTGTCGATTTTATGGATGTGCTGGTTGTCAAAATCTGCCCAGGGGAAGGTAAATTCGAAATTGCTGGTGCCGGTTGAATAGTAATGGGTGTGGTCACGATTACTGATCACGAACAGCTGGATGTAATTAAACAGACCTGCTCCGCTACCATAAGCAACTTTGGCATAGCGTTGGGTTTGGTTAAAGGCTTCAGGAAGCTCTACCCCAGCGCGTTTTAGCTCGATTTGTACCAAAGGTAGGCCATTGATCAGCAAGGTGACATCAAAGCGACTGGTGTGGCCATTACTGGTACTGTGATCGATGGCGATCTGATTGGTCACTTGATAGATATTTTGACCAGGATCGGCAAACAAAAAATCAATATGGCGTGTAGAACCATCATCAAAGTTCACCGGGAAGCGATTACGTAGCACTTTGGCACAGTTAAAACTATTGCCAGCCTTGAGATGATTGAGGACTTGTGCCCATTCATTTGCAGAGAAAGAAGCGATGCCATTAGCACGTTCAACTTGAATTTTTAGATTGCTCAGCAGTTGAGTCTCATCTTTAAGATCAACCTGGTGATAGCCTAGGTTTTTGAGCTGTTCAATGAGTTCATTTTCAATTTGAGCTTCGCTTTGTACGGACATCTCTTTCTCTAATTTTTTATTGAATTACGGTGATCTAAGTGAAATCCATCTGACTGAAGCTCGAAACATACGGTGATGTTTTACCCTCAAAGTCTTTCAATCAGATGGTTGGATTGGCTTTCTAGATATTTAAACAAACATTTGTTGTAAAAGCCCTTTTTTCCAAAGCTTGGCTTGTTCTAGCTGCTCTGAAACAACATCGATTTTTTGGTCGATGGCAGATAAGAATTTAGCGATTTTGGTTTGTTCTTCGATGCAGGGGACTAAAATTGGGCAATTTAAAACATCTTCTTTCTTTAGATTTGTTTGTCCTACCCCACTATCAAAAGCTAAATAATACTGATGACGATTGAGCTGGTATTGGAAAAATTTTGGATAATGGTCTTTATAAAAAATAAACATGCCAATGCGTTGATTTAATGCAAAATTTGAACCATCTTGAATATACATTACTTTGGCTAAAGCCTTACCATTTGGTACATCACTCATGACCATAACTAATGAATCATTCATGACTTTTTGATTACATTTATTTACTTTTTTAGCGACATTTCCATTAGTTGAGAGGAACTTTGAATTAATCAAGGTATATGAGCCATCACTATCTACGTCATTTTCATGCCCTTTACCATTGACGAACTTAATTATTTCACCAAGTGTCTTACTTTCCCATTCCCCAAATTCACTGCCATCATCAGCGTTAAAACGAATCTGCTGACTAAACAGCTTTTGCATCATGCCTTGTTTATATTGGCCCAGAAGGTGGAGTTTTTGCGAAAGCTGACTAATCTTTTCATCCACTGCTGAAAGAAAAGTGGCTATTTTTGTTTGTTCTTCTTTTGAAGGAGCAATTAATTGGAGCGGTTTTAAAACCTGCAAATTAATATTTTTTTGTGCATTTTGAGTAGCCTGAGAATCTAAATTTTCTTTTTGTAGGTCAATTAAGTTCTTTAAGAAAATTGTATTAGCTAAATCTTTCTTAGCTTGGATTGCTACCACACTATCAGGACAAGCAACAGCATATTGAGTAATTGTTGTATCACCAATATTTGCAGCAATTGTGATTAAAATAGTATCCACGGGAAAAACCTTACTAACTTTAATACCGTCAGCGTTTAACGTTTGGCTATAGCCCTTTAAATACACATCAGAACCAGTAACATCACCAGTCTGAACAAATGGCATTTCTCCACCAAAATAACGTGGGTCATTTCGAGGACGAACCGAAAACTTACCTCGTTCAACTTCTGCCAAATTTTCTAACGTAGTTTCTTCCCAGTCATCGGTAAACTCAGCGAATCTCAATATAGGTGTCATTACTTCACCTCCGCAAAAGGTGAGTCAATGCCAAGTTCTGTGCAGAATTCAGCAATCACTTTGTCGGTATTTTGGCTTTGCTGCTCAAGTTCTTTGAGTTGCTGTGCAATGGCATTCAGATCAATTTCATCTTCAACTTCAAAGGTATCGACATAGCGAGGAATATTGAGGTTGTAATCATTGTCTTTCACTTCTTGCAGCGTAGCAACCTTGGCATATTTCTCGATATTTTGACGCTGTTCAAAGGCTGCAATGATCTTATCGAGATGCTCAGGCAATAGCTTGTTTTGATTCTTTTGTTTGTCGAAGTCATTGCTGGCATCAATGAATAAAATATCGCCTGTGTTTTTACGGTCTTTCTTCAGTACCAAAATACAGGTTGGAATAGATGTACCGTAGAAAATGTTGGCAGGTAAGCCAATCACAGCATCAATAACATTGAGTTTTTCAATCAGGTACTGACGAATCACCCCTTCACTTGAACCACGGAACAACACACCATGCGGTAGAACAACCGCCATCGTGCCATTGTGATCGAGTTGATGAAGCATGTGCTGAACAAAAGCCATATCCGCTTTTGAGCTTGGTGCAAGCTTACCAAAACGGCTAAAACGTTCGTCTTGCAAGAAGATTGGATCTGCTGACCATTTTGCCGAGAATGGCGGATTGGCGACCACTGCTTCAAAACGCTGATCAATGTGTTGTGGGCGAGTGAGCGTGTCTTCTTGCTTGATATCGAATTTAGCAAAATGAACATCATGCAGAATCATGTTCATGCGTGCCAAGTTGTAGGTGGTACGGTTCATCTCTTGACCGTAAATCATATCGACATCTTGAACTTCACGTTTGACACGTAAAAGTAATGAACCTGAACCACAAGTTGGATCATAGACTGAACGCAGACGTTGTTTGCCTTGAGTCACGATCTTTGCAAGCAAGGTGGATACGGTTTGCGGTGTATAGAATTCACCTGCTTTTTTACCTGCACCAGATGCAAACTCACCAATCAGGTATTCGTACGCATCACCCAATACATCTGATTCTGAGTTACTGAGATCAAAATCAATATTGTCTAAATGCGTCAGTACTTTGCTGACCAATTCATTACGATCGTTGGCATTGTTGCCGAGTTTGGTTGAATTGAGGTCGAGATCTTCAAACAGATTGGCAAAGTCATCTTCAGATTCAGCACCTAATGTACTACGTTCGATTTCTCGTAAGGTATTTGAAAGCTCATCAAGAATAAACTCACCTTGACGGCCACGCTCAGCAATTGTGTGGAACAGTTGCTTTGGAGCCAGGGCATAACCTACTTCTTCTACAGAGTTTTCTTTAATACCATCAATGAGTTCAGCGTGGTCAGGGTTATTTTCATCAAGTTGGTGATATTTTTCTGCTAGGCCTTCATCTTTCAACAGTTCATCAGCAAAAGAAATCGCTTTTTCAGACAGGTATTTGTAGAAAATGAAGCCGAGAATGTAGTCGCGGAACTCATCAGCCCCCATTTTTCCGCGTAAATCGTTCGCAATATTCCAAAGATGTTTTTGTAATTGTTGAAGTTGAACCTGAGTCATGAAGCAAGAATCTCTAGTAATACCTAAATTTGCTTAAGTATAACGAGTATCTGCTTATAAAAATTAAGTTTTTGGGTTGCTAACTCTCGAATTGGGTATATGAGATTCTATGTTAAATAAATTTAATATTTGAATATCTAGTTTCTAGTAATCGTTTTAATAAAGGATAAACTATTTCCTTACCTCTTAATCCAGAGATCCAATGTTCAGGTATGTTATTAAAACCAAATCGAATTCCTGCAAGTCCTCCAGCGATACAAGCAGTAGTATCAGTATCATTGCCAAAGGATATGGCTTTTTTGATTACAGTGGAGTAACTTGGCTCTTTAATACATACTAAAGAACTCATAAGAGAATCAACAACATATGATCCACCATGACATTCATTTAAGTCGTAGGAAAGAATCTGGTTTTTTAATTCTTTTAGAGCATCAAAATAATTGTATTTAGTATAAATATTAATAAGCTCATGTTTTGAATTTTTTATTGCAATTTCGGGAGTAAATTCTAAAAGAAGGTTTTTAGCTATTAAACAATATAATGCACAACAAGCCTGAGATCTAATATGTGGGTGAGTTATTAAAGATTGTTTATGCGCCAAATCAATAAGTTCCTTACTAGATCCTTTATGCCAGAGAGCTAAAGGTAAACATCTCATTAAAGAACCATTTCCATTGTGATATTCATTTGGGGAATTGTCTATTTCAAACTTTTTCTGTTTTCTATATGCATTAATATATGCATAAGTTTGGATGCCAACATCAAAAGTGTAGTTATCTACAGACATATAACCATTCTCAAGCCACTTAACTAAACGGTTCAAAAGATCAGTTAGGTCTAATTTGTTATTATCTAATAGGCTTGAGAGCAAAATTAGGCTTTGTGCTCCATCATCAGACCATGTACCAAATCTTACATTAGGATAAGTTTTATTTTTAAGATCTTTAGGGTAGATATCTATATCTTTAATTTCATATTTTTCTTTAAATTCATATGGAACACCTATTGCATCCCCAATTAAAAGGCCAAATATCCCTCCATATATTTTATTTTCAATGTCATAATTGTTACTAATTTTCATATACAAGCCTCATAGCGGTCATGAATGACATAGATTTAATCAACAAATGGATTAAACAATCAGATTCTTTAGAAAACTACGAAGATTTTTTACACGCTATTCAAAAAGATGGAAATATGTCCCATTTTAAGAGTAAGTATGGGTTATCTGATGCTGAGTCTGTTGCAATACAATTTTACACAGGTTATGGGTCTAAAGTCCTTAATCAAAATATAGGAAACCAGTTTTTTTCTGATATTAAACAACTCCTTTTAATAGCATTAGAAAAATTGCCTAATTTTCAGGGCATTGTCTGTAGAAATGATAAATATATAGATAATAAAGCATGGATAGATAGTCATATCAAAGGAAAAATAATCACATATCCATTCTTTATGAGCACTTCTAAGGATGAGGGATTCTATGAAGATTATGATGTAGAAATCTATTTTGAGACAAAAAAAGGTAAAGATATTAGTTGGTTAAGTTATGTTAATTACTATAATGAAGATGAGAGAGAAGTGCTAATTTGTCCTCCTTCTATGTTTGAAGTTCTTAATAAAACATGCGAAAATGGAAAAATAGTCATAGATCTATTTGAGCTATAAGTAGGTAAAATTATGAGTGATTCAGTTATATCAAAAGTATCAGAAAAACAGAGAAGCTTAGAAGCCTTAGTAGCTCATCGTACAAAGATTAAGGCTGCGCGTAAATTTCACCAACCTAGTAGTGTTTATTTAAAAAATAGAATATTGGCAGAATCTAAAATTAATTATATTTTGTCTAAATGATAAAAAATTCTAACATTTCGTTAGGATTTTTTATTATTTAATAATATCTATTATATTAAATTGAGATGGTAATCCCCCCTAAAAAATAATAGGGTCTAAAAGTAGATCTTTTCTTACCCTATAATCTTTGCCGCAGGGTTAGCTAACTAAGACGATTAGTTGTTATGGTTGGAAATTCTAACGCTAATAACAAGTATCGGGTATTGAGCTAGAGAATTACCTTCATATTTATCGTACATTTCTTTTTATCTTAATTATATTTATTAAAAGTTTTAAAATATTCTTTACTTGAAGTAACTAATGTCCAGATAATAATGCATATAATCAGATAGTTATAACGTTTAAGTAATCTATATGGTTCTAAGCCTTCTAACAAGGTACCCGCAACTTGGCTATGTAATTTCGTGAGTTGATAGTCCATTCCAATTTTAATGAGCAATGAAATCCCAACACCTGTAATAATAATCCAACATAGTTTTTTATTAACTAAAAATGGAAAGAAAATTGTTGCTAATATATTCATTGTATTTTTCTTCTTAAGTTAACCTTCAATAATTAAGTTTTAAATCATTCCTATCAAATGAACATTTCAAATCAAAGTACAGATCTAGTTACACCATGTAATTTTTCCATTTTTGATCCAAAAGTGAGACTTACAACCTTTTTTCAGAAAAACTGAAGGAAATAAACTAATCTGATTCTGTGAGTTAATATTTATGTCCCAGCGAGGTTTTGCCTCTTTAATAATTGGTAACTCTATAGTGTAACCACAACCACATGGACACTTTAAACCTACACACCAGATTTCATCATCTTCAATAGCAACGACTATAGATCTAATTGGCATCTTGTCAGGTAAAGAGTCCCCATTTAGTTGAATTACCGAACGAGAAAAGACCATATCTAAAAATAGAGTTAGGTATTTGAAAAAAAATTGTTTCATTTCACTCCTCCAAGATTAGGCATTCCTAAGAGTGGAGTAGTGATACCTTTACCGACATTAGTCCTAGAAACTGAAGTAAAGTCATCTTCCTTAAAATACTCAGTTTCATTAGCACCTAGGCAAATGACAGTTCTTGCATAATTAGAATTATTTTCTTGTCGGAACAAAAACGTTCTAGCTATAAACTCGTTTATACAATAGCTTGCAGCGAGCATATTAAGCGAAATTACAGAGGGAGCCTCTTCATGAACACCCTTGAAATAGCCTTCTTGCAACTGTTTTTCATAGATATCAGGTGAAGTATCTTTCAAATATTCTGCTCTCAAAGAGTCTGGTGTATAAACTTCTCTATCTTTCAGGGAACTTCTATGAGGTTGGATATAATCTAGCCGGGCACACACTTCTGTAATAAAAGGTTTTCCATCTTTTGATCCTGTTGGGATTGTTACGCCGATATCAAAGATAGGTAAAAGAAAATGCTCACCAACTAAATCTACATACATCCTTGCCGAAACCGTATCAACACAGCTGAATAAAACATCACAAGTTGCTGCCTCGAAAATAGCCGGCTGAGTACCAATCTTGCTATCTAATATTGTTAAGACAACATCAGACCTATATTGGTTAATAGCATCAGCTAGAACTTTAACCTTCGATTTTTGATTCTCAGCATCCTGAATAGTTGAATTAAGAATTCTATTCAAATTCTTATGTTCAATAACATCATCATCGATCAAGACAAGATGGCCAACTCCTAATCTGGCAAGGTTTTCAATAACAATTGATCCTGTACCAGATGCCCCTATAACACCAACTTTAAAATTTTTTAGACTTTGGGTCATATCGGCTGAAAAAGGCATAACGTTGCTCGACGATTGTCGAGCAACTAATTCAATGTTTTGACCTACAATTAAGAACTTATCAATATATTGTGGGGATAAATTCTTATCATAGAAACGCCCCGTTAATTTTCCTTCAGGTGTCACTATTACTGAGCCATGTAATTGGTTATATGCTGCAAAAATACAAGGTATTACTTTCTGATCACTTTCATCATCAGCAATCGAAAACTGATTTAGATTTGATGGATGGGAATGAATTAAAAATAAACTGAGATTTTTTCCCTCTCCCTTTTCAATCGCTTCTTCTATATATTTTCCAGGCCAAGTTAAGTAATCAACTTTACGAATACATTCACTATGCGGCACTAACAAAATATCTTGAACCAAAAAAATAATTTGATCATTTATTTTGTTGCATGAAGTAAGTGCTATAGCACTGGCTTCTAACCCATCTCCCGGAAATAGATGACGTTTTAAGTCATCTAAATGGGTATCCGTGATTCTAAAATGAGTTTGTAAAATCATGGCTGCACCTCACGAAGTAATGATTCTTCAATAAGTGCAAAGTGTGTAATAACATTATCACATGCTGGATTCCAAGCAGAAAGAGGACTACGATGCCGAGACCATCGTTGATAAAGTTTACCTTCAATTGATTGATCTACTTCAGTACAAGATGGAATAGCACCAGTCGATAATTGAATTCGAGGATATGTATAAAACATATCAATTTCAGCTTGAGGATAGGCAATAGGGATTTCAATTGCGATGGAAATTACTTGATGGCTGTATCCTTCAGGTAATTGGTAGTTATCAACTATGAGCCAGCGACGATTTTGCTCAATAATAGTTCGAAAATTTCCAAACACCTGGTTTAAATATTCATTGTCTTTTGGAAGAATCTGAAAACTATTTACAACTGCATCCCCATTATTTACTTCTCGTGGAATTAGTCGAAGTTTTTCAATACCAGGCTTTGCTAAATCTATTACCGAATTTGATGTGACTTCTTGTTTAGGCTCACCTTGAATCTTTAAAATAATTTGATAATTCTCAGCATCTTGAATACCTGCTAAAGATAATGCTTCAGAAACAATAATTTGAGATTTATCTACCTTAATGATTGTACCTTGAACATTGAGCTCATAAGTTTGCTTCGGCAATTGAGTATAGATATCTTCAATACCAGCTTCAGATAAGTTAATAACAGTTTGTTCACTGATCATTAAATCCGCTTCTTCCGATTTAGATAAAAAGAAGGATTTATTTTTCAGTCCTGTTAGAACTTTTAAATGCTTCAAGGTAATGTTGTTTTCAGGCCACTCATAGTTAAAGCCGTCAATTTTTAACTTAAAACTACGATCACCTTCAAGGATAAAAAACTTATCACCCTTCTCAAAATCTATACTCTCTTCAGGACTGATTTCCTCCATACCTGATTGATTAAGCACCTGGTACAAAAGAACATTGTCCTTTGAAGAGTATCCAAGTGATCTCAATAGCTGAGATCCGATAGGGGAATGATCCTCAATAGATCCATGTTTAAAGGTTAAATCGCTGAGAGAATAAGCAAATTGTTTCATGTATAGCTCCGAATTCTGATTAATCTGGTTAAATTAATTTCATTAACCAGGGTGTAAAAAAACTTGCTGGAATAAAGCTACACCAAAAATCTGCTTAAGTAAATATTTTTAAGCAGATTTTTCGATTTAACAGATACTTTGGTAAATGAACTCTATGCCGCCTGTTTCTGCTGTTTCTTCAAACCGCAGAATATACCCATCATCAACTAATTTTTTTAGTTTGCTACTAGCATTTGGAACAGATATATCAAACGCATTCGCAACTAAGGCTGTAGTAACTTTTTTTTGCTCAAGAATCAATTCTAAAATTTCTAAATTTGCTTTGGTTAGCCTTGGACCTAAAATTTGAATACCCTGATCCAATTTTATAGCAATAGGTTGTTTCAAAACTTGAGCTATATAATCTATATTATCGATGATATCTTGATCTTCGATATAAGAAACATACAAACCTTTTTTCCCTTTATAAAGCTGAGCTAAAAGAATAATACTTTCTCTAGTAAAAGAAGAGTCAACAAACTCTATACCTTCAAAAGACAATTCAAAAATAGTACTAGATGCATGTTTTTCAATAAACTCTCTCATTAAAGAAAAAACTTCACGCCCTTTTTGCGTACCATAAGGCGAGCTCTCTTTAGTAAAATCTATTAGTTTCATAATTTTGGCTATCTGGTTCATGCTGTTCTTTTAATCAGATTATTATATTTTGTCAAGGATTATTGTTAGAACATAGTGAGTTCCTTGTAATATCGTTAACCCTGTTTTTTGTTTAGCTTCTTCAGAAATTAGAAGACCATCCCTATAAGGGAAAATGATTTCTTGATCTCTTTGTCTTATAGATAATGTAATTGATTTAAGATTACTAGACTCTAAACCATTATTTTTATTAGCGATCAGTTTTAATTTGCTGCTCCCTCGTTCTAAGCCCATACCTCGGCCATCCATTCCTGTTCTAGAAATACCGCCCTTGTTTAGAATGTAAGTTAGCAAGTCAATATCAGCAGAACTTTCATTAAAACCAAGTTTCTCAAAAAGATTCTTATATTTCTCTAACTTAGATGCTTCATTTCTTAAAGTAGCTAACAATCCTGGACCACTATCAGATACAGAAACTACAATTTTTTTATACTTAGGTAAGTTATAAGTTTGGAGAGCTACATAACCATCTAATTCAGATTTACCATGATCTCTAATATTTGTAATTAATTCTGTTATTAGATGACTAAGTTTCCCCAGAATAACTTTATTTTCATCTTCAGATAGCTCACCACTTATACATTTTTTTAAACGCGGTAATTCTGAACCTTCATACACATCTTTGATTGGAAAAATTTCAACTAAGTTTTCGGAATTAGAGTTATATTTTTTAGCTGAAGACTCGTTTGGTCTATACGGTAAAATTATTACATTAGGCTGGATTTGATCAAAAAAACCACACCGGTCCAAGTAGCTAAAACCCTTTGAATTTCCTTCAAACATAAGGGTAACTTTCGAACCGCTCAATGCTAATTGGTTGGTTAAACTTAGAATTTTAAGTATACAATCTAAAAATATAGGTTTATTAGGAAAATGAAACTCAATTTCAGACTTCATATTCAATAAGTTTGGATACTTTTTTAATACTTGTTCAATATTTGAAGCACTTAACCAACTAGAAGAACTATCAAAAGATATTCTTTTAATATTAGGGGTTACATAACTCCATATATTTTGCTCGTTCTTAGTTAAACCTTCTAAATCTAAGGCTTTATATAGCTCAGAGTTAATAGTCGTATGAGTAATAGTAGTTCGAGTAGAATCCAAAAGTAATGCAATTTTTCTTGCTTTAAGAGGACCTTCTTTTTCTAAAACATCAAGAATATTTTTTAGTAAATTACTCATAAATAGAATTCAATATTATAAAAGCTTAAGAGCACTATTTATTAAGAAAATTTTGTACTCAGTTTACAAACTTATTCTATCTGATTTCACAATAAATCATTACTGGAACTTCTTAAACTATTCAATAAATAACTATAATCATTTTGTTTCTTTAAGGTATACCCTAAAGTTACAATCTGAAAGTTCATGAAATTATGTATCATTTAAATGATTTTTAATCATAAGTAACATGTAACTTTAGTGTTAAAGAATTATAATTTACGAAATTGTTCATTTTTATCCAATTGGGGCGTGAAAAAGTGAAAGG
>NZ_VPCP01000059.1:0-21604 GCF_013418145.1 Acinetobacter sp. YH12201
GCCTATTTAAGTGATGTGCTGAAAAGGCTGCCGACGCATAAAGTGACCCAAATAGAAGAATTACTGCCACACCGCTGGAAATCCGACCAAAATTAAAAAATAGGCATGGGATTCAGCGGACGCTTACAATTCACATTGCAAAAATTCAATAATTTCGACTTTATTACTTTTCATTGTTTATAAAAAAAATCTTCCATAATGTTAGCCACTATAGAAGATTTTTCATTTAAACCCAATTGCTGGGGATGACTACACCGATTGCAAACACGCGAGTGCCTGAGTGAATACCTGTTCTGGTGTTTGGGTGGCATCCAGACGTTTAATCCGTTCCCCCTGCTGTTGCCAAAGCTCCTGATAGCCTGAACGTACTTTCTCAAAGAATGTGGCTTTCTCCTGCTCAAAGCGATCTAATGCACCCCGTGCACGCGCACGTGACATTCCCAACTCAGTCGGGGCATCCAGCCAAAAAGTAACGTTCGGCATATGCGAGACAAAGTTGGCATTCAATAACTGTAATTTTTCTTTACTTAGGCCGCGGCCTGCACATTGATAGGCAAAACTGGCATCAGTAAAACGGTCACACAGTACGGTCTTACCTGCCTTCAATGCCGGAACAATCACCTGCTGTAAATGCTGTGCACGTGCCGCATACATTAAAAGCAGTTCTGTGTCATTCGACATGCTTTCTTCATGGTTGACTGACAACAGCAGGGAACGGATTTGTTCTGCCATTGGTGTGCCACCCGGCTCACGCGTCAGTACCACTTCATGACCTTGCTGTTGCAGATAATCATAAATTTTACCAATGAGTGTGGTTTTCCCGACACCTTCAGTGCCTTCA
Source organism: Acinetobacter sp. YH12201 (assembly GCF_013418145.1). NCBI lineage: Bacteria > Pseudomonadati > Pseudomonadota > Gammaproteobacteria > Moraxellales > Moraxellaceae > Acinetobacter > Acinetobacter sp. YH12201. The sequence goes on from NZ_VPCP01000059.1 coordinate 842, forward strand.
AAACTAATAAACATCCCCACTCCTTAATTTTTTGAACGAATGACAGTTAGATATTCTTGCACAGCACGATTATGCTCATCCAAAGTTGCGCTAAATTTATGCCCACCATTACCCGTGGCGACAAAATAGATATTTCTGGAATTGTCCGGGTGCATGGCAGCTTCAATCGCTTTTTGACTTGGCAATGCAATCGGCGTTGGTGGTAAGCCATTGTTGGTATAGGTATTATATGGTGTAGGTGTACGCAAATCGTTACGCGTGATATTGCCATTATAACGGTCGCCCATACCATAAATCACAGTTGGATCGGTTTGCAGACGCATCCCCTGTTGCAGACGACGGATAAACACCCCCGATACCTGATTTAACTCATGATCCAGACTGGTTTCTTTTTCCACAATAGAAGCCATAATCAGCGCTTCATATTTATCCTTATAAGGTAAACCACTGGCACGATTGGCCCATGCAGTATCCAAAGCCTTCATTTGGCGTTTATATAAATCAGTCAAAATCTTTTTATCAGTTTCACCCTTGGCAAAGAAATAGGTATCTGGTGCAAACAGCCCTTCGGGATGGTTAAATGGAATACCTAAGGCTTTTAGCATTTGATCTTGCGGAAGATTCAACACTTCTTTAGTGACTAAATCATCTTTCTTTAGAAGTTCAATTAACTGTTTAAAGGTCGTACCTTCAATCACCAGAATGCGGTTCATCTGTGCATTTTCAGCATTCGAGACCAGTTCCAGCACTTCACGTACCGACATGCCTTGACGAATTTCATAAACGCCAGCTTTCATGCTGTCATGAATCATGATTTTTTGATAAAGCTTCAGGATAATAGGAAAACTGACTTTATCTTGCTGAGCTAGACGGTCAATAAAGCCTGAATAACTGTCACCCTCTCCAATCGCCAGCATTTGCTTTTCACCTTGCACCGGATAGGACTTGAACAAGCTGGCACCCAAGATAACTGCAAATAATACCGTCAGACCTGCAATTAAAATAAGGATGCCTTTTAAAGGAAATCCTGATGCAGTTTTATTTTTCGATTTTTGCTTTTTGCTAGACATATTAATGAATCTGATTCAATTGAAGGATATTAAAGAGTTCAATACACGGCTGAATATTCAACGGTTGCCGGTTAAGTTCAGTCACAGCTTTCATGGGACTTAAGGCATTACAAAAAAACAGGCTTTCAAATTTTGCAATGTCTTCCATTTCAATAAACCGCTGTTCACAGTGAATACCATGCTGCTGCATTCGGGACAAAATTTCGGCCCGCATCACCCCATGCACGCCATTATAGCGAAGTTCTGGTGTAATCCAGATATTGTTTAAACGAATGAAACAATTACTGCTTACGCCTTCAACAACACTGCCTTGTACATCGGTCACTAAAGCTTCAGCCCAGCCATGTTGATCGGCTTCATGTTTTAATAAGACCTGTTCCAGACGGTTCAGGCTTTTTAATCCCACCAAAGCCGGCATGCTCAAGCCCAAGGCTTGCTGTAACACCCCAGATTTAATTTTCTCTATCTGAAAATCATCGACTGCTTGGGGATAAAAAAACACCCAGACATCTGCCGGATGCTCAGGCAGGCTATAGCCGCGTTGTCCCTCACCGCGACTGATGATGATTTTTAATGTGCCATTTAGTTCAAGAAACTGCTGCTGCAATACAGCCAAAGTTTTTTCAATGCAGCTTAAATCTGCCTGCAACATCAGCCGTTCACAACTTAACTGTAGCCGTGCCCGATGCAGGCTTTCAAGTTCAATTTTGCCATGCCGAACACATGCCGTGGTGAAACAGCCATCTCCGTAATGAAAAGCACGGTCCTGTAATGACACTTCATTTATTTCCCGTGCATTCTTAAAACATGGCATAACAAACATCCTGCAAATGATGACCTAGTTTAAAAATAGTGGCGCTTAATTGATAGCTTTTTTATTCATATCAAATTCGTTTCTTATTATTTTTTCAACAAAAAAGATGACGCTATGCTTGGCTCCGTTACAAAACATTAATAATTCAAAGGATAGCAAAATGCGCTCACTAAAAATCGGGGTTTTAGCAGCTCTTATTTCAGCAACGTCTTTTACTGCACTGGCAAAAGACTTTTTAAACGTTTCCTATGATCCAACGCGTGAATTGTATGAAAACTACAATAAAGAGTTTGCTGTATACTGGAAGAAAACCACAGGCCAAGATATTAATTTTAAACAGTCACACGGCGGTTCTGGCAAACAGGCACGTGCCGTGATTGATGGTCTGGGTGCCGATGTGGTGACGTTGGCACTTGCAGCAGATATCGATGCGATTGCAGCAAACTCAAATTTGCTTCCAAAAGACTGGCAGAAAAAATTCCCGAATAACTCTACCCCCTATACCTCTACCATCGTTTTTTTGGTACATAAAGGCAACCCGAAAGGCATTAAAGACTGGGGCGATCTAGTCAAAAATAATGTCGGCATTATTACCCCAAACCCTAAAACCTCTGGTGGCGCCCGCTGGAACTATCTGGCAGCATGGGCTTGGGCGAAACATCAGCCAGGCGGTAACGATGCCAAAGCACAGGAGTTCGTACGTCAAATCTATAAAAACACCAAGGTCCTCGACTCTGGTGCACGCGGTGCAACCACGACATTTGCTGAACGTGGCATTGGAGATGTATTGCTGGCCTGGGAAAATGAAGCTCATTTAGCGATTCGTGAACAACCGGGCAAGTTCGAAATTATCACACCGTCTTTGTCTATTTTGGCTGAACCCCCTGTGGCGATTGTAGAGAAGAATGCACAGAAAGACGGCAACCTGAATTTAGCCAAAGCTTATCTCAACTATTTATATTCACCTGCAGGTCAAACCATTGCTGCCAATAACTTCTACCGTCCGCGCAATGCAGCAATACTGGCAAAACATAAATCCGTATTCAAACCCTTGAAACTGGTCACCATTAATAAAGAATTTGGCGGCTGGAGCAAAGTTCAAAAAGCACATTTTGAAAATGGCGGCGTATTTGACCAGATCGTAAAAGCCAATAGCACCAAATAATCTCAGTCAAGCAAACAAAGCATCAGTTTTATTCATAAGGCTGGTGCTTATTTTATGAATCCAGCCCTATTTATCTTTTTTATTCATATAAAATTCATTTTTTATTATTTTTTATGCATAAAGAATATAGCTATTCTGTACCCCTGTAATGAAACACATTAAGAATATTGAGGTTCGCATGAGCATTTCGGCAAAATTGAAACTTGGAGTTTTAGCAGCAGTTATATCTACCATTTCTTTAGGTGCTGCAGCGAAAGATTTTCTCAATGTCTCTTATGACCCAACACGCGAACTTTATGAAGACGTGAACAAAAATTTTAGCAAATACTGGGAAAGCCGTACCGGACAAAAAATTAACTTCAAGCAGTCACACGGTGGTTCTGGCAAACAGGCACGTGCGGTCATTGATGGGCTGGATGCCGATGTGGTGACTTTGGCACTTTCTGCCGACATTGATGTAATTGCGGAAAAAACCAGACAGTTACCTGCAGACTGGCAAAAGAAGCTGCCACATAACTCAACGCCATATACCTCTACCATCGTATTTTTAGTACGTAAAGGCAACCCAAAACACATTAAGGACTGGGGTGATCTGGTTAAGCCGGGGGTAGGCATTATTACACCAAATCCTAAAACCTCTGGCGGTGCACGCTGGAACTATTTAGCGGCATGGGCCTGGGCAAAACACCAGGCGGGTGGCAATGACAAAACTGCCCAAGAATTTGTGCGTAAAATTTATAAAAACACCAAGGTTCTCGATTCTGGCGCACGCGGTTCAACCACAACATTTGCAGAACGTGGCATTGGTGATGTGCTGTTGGCCTGGGAAAACGAGGCTCACTTAGCCCTTCGTGAACAGCCAGGAAAATTTGAAATTATCACGCCATCTCTGTCTATTTTGGCTGAGCCACCCGTGGCGATTGTAGATAAAAATGCAGAGAAAAAAGGCAATAAATACCTGGCTCAAGGTTACCTAAATTTCCTTTACTCGCCACGCGGCCAGCAACTTGCGGCTGAAAACTTTTACCGTCCACGCAACGCAAAAACACTGGCGCAATACAGCAAGGTATTCAAGCCCTTAAAACTGGTCAGCATCGATCAGGAATTTGGCGGCTGGAGCAAAGTTCAAAAAGCGCACTTTGAAAATGGCGGTGTATTTGACCAAATTGTTAAAGCCAATAGTGCAAAATAATCGCATTCGATAAACAGGAGCATCGACATGATTCATACCGTAATTGTTCCAGGCGTAGGTGGCAGTGAACACGCACACTGGCAGTCGTGGCTACAACGACAACTCATGTCATGCTCCCGTGTGCAACAACAGGACTGGAACACCCCTGTGTTACAAAACTGGATTGCCGAGTTTGTAAAGACCGTGACGCCTATTCAGGGCAGCATCCAGATTGTCGCGCATAGTTTTGGTTGTTTAACTACTGTGGCAGCTTTAGCCCAGCACCCGGAACTCAATCAAAAAATTAAAAATTTGATTCTGGTTGCACCTGCCAATCCTGCCCGTTTTGGCGAAGCCGGTTTTTCACGTGATAGCCAGCAAGATTACCAATGCTATTTTCATCAGCTGAAAATTGCCGTGCCAACGACTTTACTGATCAGTGAAAACGATCCCTGGTTAAATTTTGAAGATGCCCAGCAACTTGCAAAGGCGTGGGAACTTAATCCGGTTAATCTGGGTCAGGTTGGACATATTAATGTTGCTTCCGGTTTTGGGCCTTTTCCTGAAATTTATGATTATTTAATTTCAGAAAATGTGCTGCAACATATCAATTTTACTGATGATAGCAAGTGCTTTTTCAAATTTGCAATTTAAACCCTGCAAATTATGCTTGTGCCGAATTAAACTTTTATTTTCGCTGACTTTATTGGTCAGTAGTCGCTCTTTTTAAGGAATCATCATGTCGCAGCGATCCCGAGTGCTGCCAGGATTTGGTCTTTCTCTAGGCTTTACCCTAGCGTATCTATCATTAATCGTGCTTATTCCATTATCTGCGGTGTTTATCAAATCGCTAGGTATAGGCTGGGACGGTTTATGGGAAATTTTAAGTTCAGAACGTATCTTAAAATCTTTGCAGTTAAGTTTTAGCGCTGCCCTAATTGCAGCCTTAGTCAACGTGGTGTTTGGCTTGTTACTGGCATGGTGCCTGGTGCGTTACAGTTTTCCCGGTAAACGCATTATTGATGCTTTGGTCGATTTACCCTTTGCCCTGCCTACAGCGGTGGCGGGTATTGCCCTAACCTCATTATATGCACCTACAGGCTGGATCGGTCAGTATTTGGAACCAATCGGAATTAAAGTAGCCTATACCCCGATCGGGATTACTCTGGCACTGATCTTTATTGGTATTCCTTTTGTGGTACGTACCGTACAGCCTGTACTGAGTGATCTTGAAACCGAACTTGAAGAAGCAGCATCGGCATTGGGTGCGAACCGTTTTCAGATTATCAGCAAAATTATCCTACCCATTCTGTTTCCAGCACTACTGACTGGTTTTGCATTGGCATTTGCACGCGGTGTAGGTGAATATGGTTCCGTGATCTTTATTGCAGGTAACCAGCCATTTGAAACTGAAATCGCGCCATTGATGATTATTTCCCGTCTGGAAGAATATGACTATGCCGGTGCAACCACCATTGCTGTGGTAATGCTGGTCCTGTCATTCGCGATTTTATTCCTGATTAACTTGCTCCAAGCATGGGCAAGCAAACGTACCGGGAGAACAGCACGATGAGTTTAATCACCAACAGCAATGCTTTGGCTGAGAAATTACAGTCCCGCGATGCGACGCGTGAACCGGTCTGGGTTCGTTATTTACTGCTTACGATTGCGCTGATTTTCTTTTTAAGCTGCTTGATTCTGCCTTTAATTCTGGTCTTTGTTGAAGCATTTAAACAGGGGGTTGGTGTTTATTTTCAGGCACTGGTGCATCCAGACACCTTGTCTGCGGTGAAACTGACCTTATTGACCGCTGTAATTGCCGTGCCATTAAACGTGGTGTTTGGCGTAGCAGCCGCATGGTCGGTGGCGAAGTTTAATTTCCGTGGCAAATCCATTCTCACCACCATTATTGATCTACCTTTCTCGGTTTCTCCAGTTATCGCAGGCATGATGCTGGTGCTGATTTTCGGTACTCAAGGCTGGCTTGGCGGCTGGCTGATGGACAATGACATTAAAATTTTGTATGCCGTTCCTGCCATTGTACTGGCAACCGTATTTATTACTGTGCCTTTTGTGGCGCGCGAACTGATTCCCCTGATGGAAGCGCAAGGGACCGAGGAAGAAGAAGCGGCAATTGTACTGGGTGCTTCAGGCTGGCAAACTTTCTGGAAAGTGACCTTACCCAACATTAAATGGGGTCTGATTTACGGCGTGATTCTGTGTAATGCCCGTGCCATGGGTGAATTCGGTGCAGTATCGGTGGTGTCGGGTCACATTCGTGGTGAAACCAATACCCTGCCGCTACATGTTGAAATCCTTTACAACGAATATACCTTTAGTGCGGCATTTGCAGTGTCATCGCTTCTGGCTTTACTGGCAATTGTGACCCTGATCTTGAAAACATGGGTAGAAGTGCGCCAGGAAAAACAAAACAAACGTAATGAAGATTCAACAGTTTCTTAAGGAATGACATCATGAGTATTCAAGTTAAAAATATTGAAAAACACTTTGGTGCATTCCATGCACTTAAAAATATCTCGCTCGACTTTCCCGATGGTCAGCTGGTGGCATTACTCGGCCCATCTGGCTGCGGTAAAACCACCCTGCTGCGTATTATCGCAGGGCTGGAATCGGCAGATGGCGGTCAGGTGATTCTTGAGGGCGAAGATGCAACCAATGTGCATGTACGTGAACGTGAAGTCGGCTTTGTATTCCAGCATTATGCCTTGTTCCGTCATATGACGGTATTTGACAACATTGCCTTTGGTTTACGTGTGCGCCCTCGTTCTACCCGACCATCAGAAGCTGAAATTAAAAAACGTGTGACCCGTTTGCTTGATCTGGTTCAGCTGGGCTTTTTGGCCGACCGTTATCCTGCACAACTCTCGGGCGGACAACGTCAACGTATTGCCCTGGCACGTGCTTTGGCGGTTGAACCTCGTGTATTATTGCTGGATGAACCTTTTGGCGCACTCGATGCCAAAGTGCGTAAAGAGCTGCGTCGCTGGTTACGTACTTTGCATGATGAATTGCATATCACCTCAATTTTCGTGACTCATGATCAGGAAGAAGCTCTGGAAGTAGCCGATCAAATCGTGGTGATGAACAAAGGCAATGTCGAGCAAATTGGTTCACCTCGTGAAGTTTATGAAACACCGGCAACACCGTTTGTATTCGACTTCCTGGGTCAGGCCAACCGTTTCGAAGGTCAAAACCAGCAAGGCATTATCCAGATTGGTGACGACCGTCTGCAACTACCGCAGGTGAAAGATGCTCCGCAAGGCAACGTGATTGCCTTTGCCCGTCCAAATGAATTACGCATTCATGCAACACCGCAAGAAAATGCCATTCAGGCCACTTTCCTGCGTGAAATCTGGATTGCCGGCAAGGTTATTGCTGAACTTCAAGATCGTCAGGGCAATTTAATTGAAATTTCGCTTAATTCTGAAGAAGCGAAGTTACATCAATTTAAACCAAATCAAACAGTGTGGTTAAGTCCAACGGGATTGCACCTGTTTGCCAATGACGTCGCTTAATAACAAATAGATGGGGCAAAAACAGCCCCATCCTCTTTAGGGTAAACAGCATTATGAATTTCCAACAATTAAGAATTATTCGAGAAACTGTTAGACAAAACTTTAATTTAACTGAAGCTTCGGCAGCACTTTATACGTCACAATCTGGCGTCAGTAAGCATATTAAAGATTTAGAAGATGAACTGGGCGTACAGCTGTTTATCCGTAAAGGTAAACGTTTGCTGGGCTTGACCGAACCTGGCCAGTCTTTACTCGGGATTGTGGAACGTATGCTGGTTGATGCAGACAATATTAAACGTCTGGCAGATGATTTTAACCGCGTCGATGAAGGTACGTTGACCATTGCAACCACGCATACCCAGGCGCGTTATGTCTTGCCGCCGATTGTGAACCAGTTTAAAAAAGAATTTCCAAAAGTTCATTTGATTCTGCAACAGGCCAGCCCGGTTGAAATTACCGAAATGTTGCTGCAAGGTGAAGCAGATATTGGTATTGCAACCGAGTCGCTAACTACTGAGGAGAACCTGGCCAGCGTACCTTATTATAATTGGCAGCACAGTATTATTACCCCGCAAAACCATGCACTTGCCAACAAGACAGACATTACGCTGGAAGACTTGGCGCAATATCCGATTATCACCTACCATGGCGGTTTCACAGGTCGTTCTAAAATTGACAAAGCCTTTGAAGAGGCAGGTATTGATGTTGATATTGTGATGTCAGCACTGGATGCAGATGTCATCAAAACCTATGTTGAATTGAATATGGGCGTCGGTATTGTCAACAATGTCGCTTATGATGCTGAACGTGACTATCGACTCAAACAGATTCCAACCGATATCTTTGGGGTAAATACTACCTGGATTGCAGTGCGCAAAGGTCATTTGCTGCGCGGTTATGGTTATGAGTTTATTTCACTCTGCTCGCCAGAAGCCGACATTAAGGCCCTGAAAAAAGTAGCTTATCCAGAAGAATAAGCATTTCATGATTTTTTTAAATAAGGGATATAAAAAATATCCCTTTTTAAATTCATCTGTCGTTGCAAAACTAGATTTATAAAAATAATTTAATTTTTCAATCACTTAAACATAAAAACCTCACATAATACTTGCTCATTCTATATAAAATCACAAAAGAAAAAATTGAATGGGGATATCTATATAAGCTAAGGCATTTGGTCTCAGTATTGGTGTTTTCATGACTAGCGACCTCTACATACTGCAGCACTGGAAAGCTCTAACCAATCCATTACCTCTTTTTTACAGCCGGATTATTAAGCCGAGTTCTCAACGGCCATTGTAGATGCCAATATTTCAGGTAAAACACTTCAGCCAAACCAGAATACCCCCCTCAACATTTACTTAAATTTCTACCCCAAATTTTGCCCATTCTTTTTATATTTCAAATGTTGCATTTAAATTGCAAACTCACACTCACTGGTCTTTTGGGCTCATCTACGATCAAGCTTTTGCCACAGATGTCAGCTATGCTTTATAGTTTGGGTATCGGTAGTTTTTATCCTATGTACTCTAATGTATTTATTGTCGCGGGTATAAAGACTCAACAAAGCCAAAGTTAAGCAAAATCAATAGGGTTCATGCAGTCTGTTTGGTATGTTCTCTTCAGTAAACCATAACAAGGCTGTTGCTTATGGCCTTAAGCTCCGTTACCGCTTCTAGCAAAAATAGCTGCATTGTCTAAAAATAAAAAACGAGCCGAAGCTCGTTTTTTTAAAGACTACTATTTTATTACCAATGATAACTTACACCGATTTTACCTACAGGAAGCCATTTGTGTTTGTCATCAGTCGCAATTTTAGTTTCATCAGCTGCAATATTGTCAACCAGTGAACCGCGTGTTGGGTTATCAGCCGCACCACCACTGACTAACTGTAAGTTAACATCTGGATTATCGGCATAGTAAGCACCGACTTCACCAAATACGCCCCAATTTTTATTAATCTTAGGCGCCCATCCTAAGCCTAAATATGGAGCAATGTCATTTTTGTAATCCATGGTCCCTTTAATATGAGCGCCATCTGCACCCGCTACAAAGTCTGTATGGTTAATGGTAAAACCTTCTCCCGCACCTACACGGCGATCAAGTTCATACTCATTATCTAAATAGGCTACACCAGCGGCCATATATAGACCTTGCACCCATCTATTTTCACTTGCACCCCAAGGACGAATTTCAGCATTCAAATAGGTATTTTTATTCTCCATATCAATGTCATAGTCTGAACCATTGACCGAGATATCATCAGACCAAGAGATATCGCCGCCATTATAACCCAATGCCAAACCGACATATGGGTTTGCAGTCCACAGTAATGCACCACCATAACCGGTTGTACCTACTTCAGCACGGACACTAGTTGGAATAAGCTGGTTACGTTCAAATGCATAACCATCTTGAACGACTGCATCATCAGCTGCCATGACTGTTCCGGCGACAGAGGTCAATACCGATACTGCTAAAAGCGTAGCTAAAGTTTTCATTGTAGATCTCCTCAAAAAGGTTTCTATTTCGTCATTAGTGCTTTTCTATCTAATAGTTAGAACTATAAAATATTAATTGCTCAACTTTTATTCGAAATTTGCTTAGTTTTTGTTATTTTTTGATACATTTTCTATTTGTTTTTGATTATTAAATCATTTTTTTGTTTATTTATCTGTGTAGCCGATTTTCGCTCCCATTTTGCCCATCTTTCATAATTAATTCCGATCCAAAGCCACTTTTTCATCTATTTATATCTCAATATAGTGTAAAATCTTAAAAATTTTTTTCTGGAAGGAAGATCATGTCTCAGCTTTCAACAATCATTGAACAAGCGTTTGAAGACCGTGCGAATTTCACAGCAGCCGATTGCTCTGCTGAAATCCGTCAAGCAGTTGAGGAAGTCATTGCTGGCCTGGACAATGGTACTTTACGTGTTGCTGAAAAAATCGACGGTGAATGGGTTGTTCATCAATGGATTAAGAAAGCGGTATTGTTATCATTTAAATTAAACGACAACAAACCAATGGAAGCTTGTGATCTTCGTTTCTATGACAAAGTCGATACTAAATTCTCTGACTGGACTGAAGAACAGTTTAAAGCTGCTGGTGTACGTGTAGTACCTCCTGCTGTTGCTCGTAAAGGTTCATTCCAGGCGAAAAACGTGGTCTTGATGCCTTCTTATGTGAACATTGGTGCTTATGTGGATGAAGGTACCATGGTGGATACATGGGCAACTGTTGGTTCATGTGCACAAATTGGTAAAAATGTTCACTTGTCTGGTGGTGTAGGTATTGGTGGTGTACTTGAACCGCTTCAGGCCAACCCAACCATTATTGAAGACAACTGCTTTATTGGTGCACGTTCTGAAATCGTGGAAGGCGTGATTGTAGAAGAAGGTTCTGTGATTTCAATGGGCGTATTCATTGGTCAATCCACCAAAATTTATGACCGTGAAACTGGCGAGATCCATTACGGCCGTGTACCTGCAGGTTCGGTAGTTGTTTCTGGTAGCCTGCCATCTAAATGCGGTAAATACAGCCTGTACGCAGCTGTAATCGTGAAAAAAGTAGATGCGAAAACCCGTGCCAAAACTAGCCTGAACGATTTATTGCGCGAAGACTAAGATGTAGTCTTTTGCGGAACATTGATTGTTCCTCGGAGCTTCAGCCGCTCCTCGTCTCTACGGTTAGCAATAGCCGTAGGGATTTTTATTTTTATACTGTGTTATTTATCCTGAGCTGGATTATGTTGTTATGAGTACTCTTCGATCTTCCGCTATTCCTGTTACCGATCCGTCTGCGGGGTTACGTATTACGGAGATTTTCTATTCATTACAAGGTGAAGCCAACGCTGCAGGATTACCGACCGTATTTATCCGTTTAACCGGTTGCCCGTTACGTTGTACTTATTGTGATACTACTTATTCCTTTGAAGGTGGCGAACGCCAGTCCTTAGACGACATTATTCAAACTGCACTCGATTTTAAAACACCCTATATTTGTGTGACCGGTGGTGAACCATTGGCACAGCCTAACGCCCTGCCCCTGATGCAGCGTTTAGCTGACTTAGGCTGTGAAGTGTCGCTCGAGACCAGTGGAGCTTTGGATGTATCCAAGGTTGATCCGCGAGTTTCCAAAGTACTGGATTTAAAAACGCCAACTTCTGGAGAAGTTGCACGAAATTTGCTTAGTAATCTTGATTCTTTAACCCCACACGATCAGATCAAGTTTGTAATTTGTAACCGTGAAGACTATGAATGGTCAAAACAGCAGGTTGAACAATTCCAGCTTGCCGATAAAGTCAGTAACGTCTGGTTCTCTCCTGCTTTTGCCATAGAAAAAGGTGCGGTGAAATTACCTCAACTTGCACGTGATTTAGCTCAATGGATTTTAGATGACCATCTCCCTGTCCGTTTCCAGCTACAGTTACATAAACTGCTCTGGAATGATGAAACCGGTCGTTAATCCATTTTTGTTGTTACTTATTTTTTTGGAGACTTTAATATGCGCCCTCGTGCCATAGTTTTATTATCTGGCGGCTTAGACTCAACGACTTGTTTGGCTTGGGCGCAAGCACGTTATGAATGTATTGCTTTAAGTTTCATGTATGGGCAGCGTTCAACCACTGAACTCGATGCTGCTCGAGCATTAACCCAGCGTGCTGGTGTAGAACATCGTGTGATTAATATCGATTTGGGTAACTTGGGTGGCTCTGCGTTAACAGACCATAGCATTGACGTACCAGAACATGAACAAGAAGGTATTCCTGTAACTTATGTTCCAGCACGTAACACAATATTTCTCTCCTATGCGCTCGCAGCGGCCGAAGTTTTTGGTGCAGAAGCCATTGTGATTGGCATCAATGCCGTTGATTATTCGGGTTATCCAGACTGTCGTCCTGAATTTATTGAGGCTTTTGCCAACATGGCACGTCTGGCCACCAAGGTTGGAGTAGAAGGTAAACCGCTTAAATTTGAAACACCTTTGTTACATTTATCCAAAGCAAATATCATTCGCTTAGGTATAGAACATGGCGTAGACTACAGTCAAACAGTGTCTTGCTACCAGGCAGATGACCAAGGACGTGCATGTGGCAAATGTGATAGTTGCCGCTTACGTAAACAAGGTTTTGCTGATGCAGGTATCGTAGATCCGACACGTTATATACCGTCATAATAGGGTACAGTAAATGAAAAATTTGAAATCAAACATTATTCTTTCTACATTGGTTTCTGCAGTCGCATTGATGGCGACTGCTGCAAATGCAGCCGAAACAAATAAGCTTCAGGAAGCTTATAAAAGCACCAATGTAAAATCTGCGTTAATTAATGTTTGTAAAGAAGAAACTGCTAAAGGTAAAAAACTTACTTCTGCTGAAGTAAGCAAATACTGTACATGTGCAGTGGAAGCAGATGGTAAATTAACCAACGCACAAAAATGGGAAATCCAAAGCACCATTAACCAGAAGAAAAGTCCTGCAACTTTAGCTTTTGTGCAAAAACAAAATAAAGATCTGCAAGCGTGTTTTGGACCAGAACTTACTGGCAAGCTTAAAAGCTTAAGTGAAGCGGCAATGAAATCTGCTCAACAACCTAAAAAATAAGTTGATTTAGATTGAATAAAAGCCTGCATAATTGCAGGCTTTTTTATTTGTGAAAATTACCTTTCCTACTTCAGCATAAACATCGTTAAATTCGCTATCATGGCAGCATAAACTTAAGATCAATATGACAAATTCGACTTTATAAGGATGAAGCCATGTCTGCTATTACGCTGCCGAATCAAGCCTTCCCGACCACAACCGGTGAAATTAACCTGACTGAAATATCAACCGAATGGCTGATTATTTATTTTTATCCTAAAGATTCTACTCCGGGCTGTACTACACAGGCGATCGGTTTTTCATGCCTGAAAGACCAGTTTGATGCCTTAAATACCACCATTCTTGGGATTTCACGTGATTCGGTGAAAGCTCATCAGAACTTCACTGAAAAACAAAATCTGACTATTAACCTGATTAGCGATAAAGAAGAAGTGCTGTGCAATCTTTTTGACGTGATTAAAGAAAAGAACATGTATGGTAAAAAAGTGATGGGTATCGAGCGCTCCACCTTTATTTTCCATAACGGTCAACTGGTCAAAGAATACCGTAAAGTAAAAGCTGCAGGACATGCCGAACAGGTACTGGAAGACTTAAAAGCACTTCAAGCAGCTTAATTTTTCATTATTAAAAGGCATGATTTTTAACTAGAAATAGTATTGCTCATGCCTTTTTCTTTTGTGTTCCGCTCACTTATTTTAATAGGGAAATGGCAATAGACCACATCACACAGCCAATCAACATATCCAGTATTTTCCAGGCTTGTGGCCGTTGGAAAATCGGTTGCAAATAGCGTGCTGCATAGCCCAAGCTAAAAAAGAACAGGAATGAGGCACTGATTGCTCCCAAGGTAAAATACAGTTGCGTGTCTGGATATTGTGTCGAGATCGAGCCTAATAATACCACCGTATCCAGATAGACATGTGGATTCAGCCAGGTTAAGCCTAAACAGATGAACAAGATCTTGCATAAAGAAGGTGCTTCGTTTTGACTGACATCTAAACGCTGCTCACCCTTCCAGGTCTGATAAAAATGTTGTGCTCCATATATCAGCAAGAAAATTGCACCGAAATACTTGGCAATATTCAGCCAATACGGATGCAACATGACCAGCTCTGAAAAGCCCAGCACTCCGGATGAAATCAATATCGCATCAGACAAGGCACAACACAGGCAAATGGCAAACACATGTTGCTGTTTTAAACCTTGTTTCAACACAAAAGCATTTTGTGCGCCAATCGGGACGATCAGGCTTAAACCCATAACAAAACCATGTAAGGCACTATTTAACATACACAATAAAACTTAAAAATCATTCAAAAATCGTGTCTTGCATTATCCCAGCTTGAAGCATAAATTAAGTATGATTAAGAAAATATCAATTTAATTCAGTTTTTCTTAGGTAGCACCCTATGCTTTCAAGTAAATCCTGCGAAGCTTTTCTTGCTGTGGCAGAATCCGGCAGTTTTGATGAAGCTGCACAGCGACTGTGTATTACTGCATCAGCGGTAACCTTAAGGGTGCAGGCTTTGGAAAAAGATTTGGGACAGATTTTATTGCTGCGCGAACGTCCTTGTCGGGTCACGCAAGCCGGTCAAAAGCTGCTGGAACATCTACAGCATCAACGTCTACGTGAACAGAATCTTTTACAACAATTTATGGGGCAATCCAGCCAGCATGAGTTTCATCAATTCAGTATTGCCACCAATGCTGACTCTTTATCAACCTGGCTGCTCAAAGTTCTGCAAAGCACATTAATCAAGCATAAAATTGCTCTGAAGTTGTCTCTGGATGACCAGACCCAAACCCATCAACTGCTTGAAACCGGTTTGGTTAATGCCTGCATCTCGACTGAATCCACAGCCATGAAAGGCTGTGAAGTACATTATCTGGGACAGATGACTTATCGCATGGTCGCAACACCTTCCTTTGTAGAAAGGTGGTTTAAAAATGGTATTCACCGCGATGCCTTAAGACATGCCCCAGCCATTATTTTTAATGGCAAAGATCTGATGCATCATCAGGTGATTCTGAACTTGTTTGGATTAAATCAGCAAAGTTATCCGCATTATTTTATTCCCTCCTCCACTGCATTTGTAGAAGCAGTACATTTGGGTTTAGGCTTCGGTTTGGTGCCGGAATATCAAATTGGTGATGATCTTCAAACCGGGAAACTGGTTGAAATTATGCCAAATGCTAAAACCGAGATGAAATTGTATTGGCATCACTGGAAGCAGCAATCTGTGCTACTGCAACAATTGACGATTGACCTGCTGGAAAAGGCTCAACATCAGATGAATTAAAAAATGGAAATCAGCAGATATTTTGTGGCAAATCCTACTGCTCATTTGCGTTGCCATTGCCCAGATACTTCAATATTGACTTTCTCCCCGATGCCGCCAAATGCCTTTTTCATGCCAAAATCACTACGCTTAACCATAGTTGTAGCTTCTACATTCATAAGTTGTGGATCAAATGGATTGGCTTCTAGGGACGCATCAAGGATCACCGGCCGGG
Organism: Acinetobacter sp. YH12201; assembly: GCF_013418145.1. Lineage (NCBI taxonomy): Bacteria > Pseudomonadati > Pseudomonadota > Gammaproteobacteria > Moraxellales > Moraxellaceae > Acinetobacter > Acinetobacter sp. YH12201. The sequence continues at coordinate 16,716 of NZ_VPCP01000059.1, forward strand.
TAATACCGCGCAGGGTCAGATCACCTTTGATCTTGTATTGATAATTCCCCAAAGCGAGAAATTCATGACTGTTAAAAGTCGCTGTTGGGTACTTCTCTGCATAAAATAAATCTTCACCTAAAATCATATTTTTCAGTGAAGGCTTGCTCAAGCTTAGGCTATTTACTTGCATCACAAACCGTGCCGAGGCATTCTGAGGTGCTGCAGGATCAAAGCGCATACTGGACTGAACCTGTTCAAACTTGCCTTTTACGGTTGAAAAGCCCATCGACTTCACCTCAAAGCCCACATAGCTTTGTGGAGTCAGTGTCCATTCCTGTGCATTGACCTGTGCGACGATACCCAAAGGGATTACACCGACAATCAGGACACTGTGCAATGTGGTTTGGATATTCATCTTATCCACTCCTGCATCGTGGCAATGTTCTGCCTCGACCTAGTAGCTTACTTAAGATTGTTCCAGATTGGTTTTATCTTGTGTCAGGTATTTGTGCTGCAATTGTTGATAAGTGGAGGTATTCTGAAATTTGTGTAAAAACTCACTGGTGCCGAGCGGCAAAGCAGATTCGATAATTTCACCACGATAATAGGCTTCACGCAGCGGCGTTGCTGAAATTGCCCCGACCAGGCTGGCAAGTTCCACCATCTCCCACTCCGGGAACAGCTTCAGATAATAAGAAGATTCATCTTTAAAGTGACCGATCAAACCGACTTTGGCTTCTGGTTCAGCAACTTCTTTTACTAGAGATTTAACCAGTTGTTGCCATTTTTGATCATCATAAACATCAATCACATGCACAAACTTGATCCGCTGCTGGTCCGCTTCTGAAAAATTGGACAAGATCATCTGTTCACGTTCAGCAGCACTAAACGGATTTTTAATATTGCGTTCATTTTGTGCTGAACCTAAGGCCAAAATCACCTTTTGGCTTTGCTGCAATGCAATTTTAATCGTTTGCATATGTGCCAGATGAAAAGGCTGAAAGCGACCAATGAAAACCAGATAATCGAATGTATAGTTCATAACAAATCAAGTTTTTTATGACTCGTGAGTTGTGCCGCCAAAATAAATATGCGACATAATAACTGCCATAAAATCAAATTAAATTTTAAAGCAAGGATAGTACGATGACACTGAGCTGTATTCAACAACCACATCAACATTTAAATGCGAATTTAGACAATGGCGTACTGACCTTAGCCATTCATCGTCCTGAAGCTAAAAATGCGTTATACGGTGAACTGTATCTAAAAATTGCCCAGGCACTGGATGAAGCCGATCAGGATAAAGACGTTCGCGTGGTGATTTTACGTGGTGAGGATGCCGACTTCAGTGCCGGTAACGATATGCAGGATTTCATGAAGTTTATTCAAACTCCACTGGCAGGCAAAGCGGGTGATGCGCCTCCATTTGTGGTTTTAAAATCTGCGGCAAAATTTTCCAAACCGTTAATTGCTGCTGTTCGTGGTGTGGCGATTGGCATTGGAGTAACGATTTTGCTGCATGCTGATCTGGTGTATAGCGATAACACCGCCCTGTTCCAGATTCCATTTGTGAGCTTAGGTCTATCGCCTGAAGGCGCTTCGAGCAAATTGCTGATTCAGCAAGCGGGTTACCATAAAGCGGCTGAGCTGCTGTTTACTGCACAAAAGTTTAATAGCGACAAAGCCTTAAGTGCTGGAATTGTGAATAGCATTGAAGATGATGTATATGCAACTGCATTGAAACAAGCACAAACTTTAGCAGCACTGCCGCTCGCTTCGATCAAGCAAACCAAAGCCTTAATGAAACATAATCTGCAGGAAATTATTGACTGTATTGATAACGAAGCCGAGATTTTTATGAAGCGCGTAACTTCACCGGAAATGGCAGAAGCTGTCGCAGCATTTATGCAAAAGCGTAAACCGGATTTCGCTCAATTTAATTAATTGAAAGATACATAAAAAACCACTAAGTAATTTACTATTGCTTGGTGGTTTTTTTCATTTCTACCCCAACATCAAATAAAAATTGTTACGGAACGCACTATCTATGACCAGCCAAGTCAAGACTGAAAAGAAACGCTACTTTGAGCCAGCCCCACAAGATATTGATGTCGAAAACTTTAAGAAAGTCGTGCAGAGTCGTCGTTCAGTACGAAAATTTACTGACAAAGCCATTCCTGCTGAAGTGCTAGATGAATGTTTAGATCTGGCTTTACTTGCACCGAACTCATCCAATTTACAGCCTTGGACCTTTTATGTGGTTCAAAACCCTACCAAGAAAAAGCGGTTGGTAAAAGCCTGTCTAGGTCAATTGGCTGCAAAGACTGCGGCTGAACTGATTGTCTGCGTGGCAAGGACCGACCGTATTGAAGAGATGGCAAAGAAAAATATCAGTGAGTTTCCATTTTCTGAAGTGCCTGCTGCTGTGCAGAAGTATTACAAATTTATTCCCTACAATTATAAAACTGGTTACTTCAATGCAATAGGTAACTTTAAGAAAGTGGCTTTCAAAGTTGTACGTACACTAGACAAGCAATTGCCAGTGACTGCTTTTAACCCGGCAGATGCAAAACTTTGGGCAAGCAAGACCACGGCTTTGGCATGTGAGAACCTGGTTTTAGCTTTACGTGCTTATGGCTTTGACAGCTGCATGATGGAAGGCTTTGATGAACCGATGGTCAATAAAATTTTAAATCTGAATGATCAGCAATATCCAGTCATGGTGATTGCTGCCGGTGAACGTGCAGCGGATGGTGTGTTCTTCCCGCAGTATCGCTTTGATCGTGAGCTGTTTGTTCAGAAGGTTTGATTTTAATTGCAAATCGGCACAGCCTCGTAAGCTGTCATAACTCACTTTTAATTTGTGTAGGCGTTTACGCGTTACTTTGAAAGGTGAGGAATATATTCCGTAAGGTAACCAAAACCCTTTGCTAGCCAGAAGGTTCATCCCTGAACCTCTGGCTAGCGGGTGACATCCATGTCACCCTTTCACAAATCAAATATCGTCAATAATTTATAGCTACTATCTGAACAAACTCAAATGCAGGCTCTTCATACGGATGGCTGGCCTTAAGTGCTTTTGCCACATTAGATGCCTGATCTTCAGTCACAATCGTTTCTACCCGCCATTCTGCTACCTGTTCTAGGCTATCCAGTTCACCAATAAAGGGATTCGCCCCTTTCACTGGCTTAAACTGTCCGGTACCCAAAACCTGCCAGGCACAATGCTCATAGTTACCTATACCCCCTGCTCCTGCTTGAAACACGGCATTTTTGGTGGAGTCAAGATGAGATTCAGGAACGTAATAGATCAGTTTAAGCATGCTATCAATAAACAGAATAAAGATAGGATTATCTTAGCGCTTAAACCTGAATTAATCTCTATCAGATTTCATTGAGCCCTTATCAGAACATCAAAAATTAAAATCATTTTAAATACAATTACCTATTACCTTTCTTGACATTTCTCTGACAGTTCAATATTTTACATTGCTCAAAAAACGATCTGTTTTTTAGTTCTAACCCTTCGACTTCGATTTTTCCTTTTCATCTCGGTCACCATTATCACCTTAGAATTTCAGCAATAAAAACGGCTGATTGAGGCCGTTTTTTTATAAGCTAATGATGAAACTTAGAACAAAATTTTAAATATTTTTCTATGATTCTGGTGCTAATTTATCGAGTTTAATTTTTATAGCATATAATTTTGCATACACTTCAATAGCATCATTTAATTCTGATCTTCCTTCTTCCATGGTGAATTGATTAGACTTCCTTGAAATATATTTCTGTATACATTCATCGCTTATTTTAATTCTTAAATCTCGAGGGTTATCATAACTTTCAAGTGAATCTGTATGCTTCTTATTTGGCAAATGAAGCATATACAAGTTATTGTACTGCCGAGATAATATTAATCTTAATGATTTTTCAACATCTAACCTTAATTTATTTAAACAGTTAAATTTTTCAATTTGTTCAATTAACTCACAAAATGATTCAGCACATTCATCTACTATACAATCACTACAAAACCCACCTGATCCATAAATACTTTTTTGGACTAAAACTCTAAATAATTCTGTTCTAGCTTCTTTTAACTCCTCTATGGTCTTTTCAGCTTCCGACCTTAATTCTTTCAATTTGACGCCATTTCCTACAATTGAAAATTCTTGAACCTCAGCTGCAAAGGCTATGATCAATCCAATCACAGCAAATCCAAGACTAAAACCTACAAACTCAGTTCCTGATAATTTCTCCAAAGAGATTAGAAGCCACAAACCACAAGCAATCCCCGCTAAGCCAACAACAGCTCCAAAAACTATATTATTTTTTAATTTATATTCTTTCTTTTTCAATTTTTATTCCGTATGTTTTTAATTAACTAATTCATTATAACAAATAAATAAATTCTAAAATTCAAAAAGTTATTTTATAAAAAACTGAAATCCAATCACATGACTTACGACATGGATGTCGCTCGTTTGCTAGAGGATACAAGGATGTATCATCTAGCAAACAAAGCAGTTTTGTTACTTTTGCTGCATCAAAAGTAAAACATTGCTTACGCGTTATTGATTAAAATTTCGCACAATCACCGAAGCTGTGACTTTATTAAAATATTCAACACAAAAAAACCACCTCACGGTGGCTTTTTCAATTTAAAAATTAAGAACTTTGCAACAAATAACTACCGATCAAGAACAACATTTGTAGCCCTACGACTACCATAAAAAACATCCACCCTTTCTTACGTAAAGTCGCTTTATGAACATTTGCTCTGTACACGACAAATTTCATAGGATCCTTGTCCTATCAGGCTTTTTCTTTCTTAAAATTGCTAGCACTTTCTTAAATTCTTCTTTTTTTCCAAAACCAATCAAACGTAGAATAGCCATTTGAAC
>NZ_VPCP01000060.1:0-21210 GCF_013418145.1 Acinetobacter sp. YH12201
TCAAATGGCTATTCTACGTTTGATTGGTTTTGGAAAAAAAGAAGAATTTAAGAAAGTGCTAGCAATTTTAAGAAAGAAAAAGCCTGATAGGACAAGGATCCTATGAAATTTGTCGTGTACAGAGATAAATTTTATGCAATACCGCGATCTTTTTTAAATTGAGAAATAATAGGATTTAATTCAGATCCACAGAATTCAATATACTCATTTGTAATTCCACGACCACTAGAAGGATGTGGCAACCCAACTACAGTGCAGTTTTCAAATTTATTGATATAAGCCAATGAGCCATGATAATCAGGCATTCTTAATGTTTGCAATTTTTCAATTTCATTGCCCATAATTGGAGTGAATTTATCCCTTACTTTATAAAATTTTAGTACCTTAGTTAAAAGCTCACTTCCCATAAACAGAATTACTTTAGGTCTAAGTTCTTCTATATGTGCTATAAAATTATCAACATTTTCATCTTGTTTGTAGAAAGGAATTGCAGAACGAGATTTTTTTGATTCTACAGCCCAATTAGTTTGTACAATCATTTTGTCGAAAGCATCGCCTAAGCCTTCCTCATTTAGAGGATGCCCCCACATAGAAAACCAAGTTCTAATTCTTTTATCGTATTTAATCCATGTCTTAGCAACATCACCATATCGCAATGATTTATTAGAAAAGGTACATTCTTTAGTCATATCTATTATAACTTCTTGCCCCTTACTTTGTGATTCTTCACCCCATTCATAACCACAAATCATTAATCCGTTTTTATCATTAAAGCCTGCGAAAATTGAATTTGCTAAATTTAGACTTTTTCCCATTTTATCTTCTCTGATACTTTTAAGATTCAAATTATCACATATATTTCATATAAATCATTTATATGGAAAGTTTTTTATAGATATAAAAATACACTTAACATAAAATCTCTTATACGAAATGGGTTTGTAAGCCCAAAATAGAAATGTCCGGTTTCTCCAAAGTAAAAATGTCCGCTTTTAGAATATGCACTTTTGCAATTTCCTTAGCGGACGGTTTGATATGTTGGTGTCTATGTCGGATAAAGAACTTAAACGATTGTCGATCTTGCAGGAAATCTGTGATCAACGCATAACTCAATCCCAAGCTGCTCAGCTACTGCATATTTCAGAACGTCAGATCAGACGCTTACTGCAAAAATACAAAGCTCAAGGTCCCACTGCATTAGCCCATGCCGGTCGTGGCCAAACCAGCAATTCCAGGCTTCCTGAAGAGATCAGACTCAAGTGCCTCAATCTGGTCGCTGAACAATTCCATGGTTTCGGACCAACTTTAGCCCATGAAAAGCTGACTAGCGTTTATGGCTTTAATATTTCAGTAGAAACCCTGCGTTCCTGGATGATTGCAGCCGATTTATGGATTCCTCGCGCCAAGCGCCTGAAACGCCCGTATCAGCCTCGATATAACCGGGATTGTTATGGTGAACTGATCCAAATTGATGGCTCACATCATGACTGGTTTGAAGGACGAGCACCTAAATGCTGTTTACTGGTGTTTATTGATGATGCCACAGGAAAATTGCAGCATTTACGCTTCTGTGAATCAGAATCAACCTTTGACTATATGATTTCAACACGCCTGTATGTTGAACAGCACGGTAAGCCCTTAGCGTTTTACAGCGATAAACATTCAGTGTTTAGGGTAAATCAAAGCAGTAAGAAAGACACCAGGATTACCCAGTTTGGACGCGTACTCAGTACCCTCAAAATCGATATCATCTTCGCTAACTCACCCCAGGCCAAAGGTCGTGTGGAACGAGCGAATAGAACACTTCAGGATCGTCTGATTAAGGAGATGCGCCTGGAAGGTATCAATTCGATTGCAGATGCGAATAAGTGGTTGCCCTGCTTTATTGAGCAATTTAATCGTAAATTTGCCAAGATGGCTTTTAATCCCAAGGATCTACACCGGACTGTCACTGAAACAGCCGAAGAGTTAGATGATGTTTTTACCTGGCGTGAACCACGCAGAGTGACGAAAAGCCTGACCATTACTTATGATAAATGTGTATATCTCCTGGAGAATACAGAAGAAAATCAGAGGTTGATCGGCAAGTATCTTGAATTTCTAGAATACCCGGATGGTACTGTGGCCATCATGCATGAAAGTCGGAAGATCAATTACAGCATCTTCGATAAATTAAGTCAGCTGAACCAGCGAGAGATTGTTGAGAATAAACGGTTGGGTGCTGTTCTGAATCATATCCAACAGCAGCATGAAGAACTGGAACAGCAAAACAAACGCAATCGTTCTCAAAAGATGCCAAGCAGACGTGCACAGAAAACAGCAATTCAACAGCGAAATCTGAATCCTGTGCTTGACTTGGAAATGTCCATATAGGACATTTCTATTTGGTTATTAGGTAGGACATTTCTACTTGGGAATAACAGGGTTTGTTAGAAACCATTTAAAGTGTCTGTATTCTCACCAATAAAAATGTCTAGTTTATGATGGTTTAAACATCATGGACTGGATATAAAATATAGATGCTGATCACTATGTCTGACAAAGAAATTCAACGTCTTGCAGTTCTGCAAGACGTTAGAGATCATCGTATTACCCAGGTCCGTGCTGCTGAAATCCTGAATCTTTCCACTCGTCAAATTACTCGGTTATTGCAGAAAAAATCGAATCTGACGCAAATTAAAAGCAAATTCGTCGGCAGTTGAAATGAGCAAGCCATGAATTAAAGGCAGCAATTCCTTTGCCGAGCACACCAATATTCAGCAGGGTGAATAGCCACCACTCTCCTAGACAAATTTCGTCTCTTCTTTTTGCATAGGAGAGCATTATGAGTGGACAACTATATATTCCAGAATGGCTTTGTTGCACAAAGATTTCATAACTATATGATTTTAAAAGTTTTGATTATTTTTTGATCCAAAATTAAATTTATTTAAATCAGATGCTTACATATTTATGCAACAAAGCCTTCCAGAATTAAAAAATAGGTATGGGGGTTCATTGGTTGTTTATTTTAAACAGGCACAAAACTCATAACTCTACTCCTCATGCTCGAGATAAAGTTAATCCACCCCTAGCCCCTTAAACACAGCATCCACCGGATCTGCATAAAAGCTGGTCTGGAACTTGGTAAACAGTTCCACAGGAATCGTTGGGATATCTGCCGCACTACTCATTGGCAAAGCAACTTTCTTGGCACCCGCATCAAAAGCAACTTGCAGACATTCGGCAATACTTTCCACCGGTGTCACTGAACCACCCAAGCTCATATCACCCAGTACCACCATCTGACTTTGTACCGATCGTCCTAACAGGCCTGAAGCGAAAGCCACTAAACTTGGCAAGGCAAGATGGCTGAGCGGCCCGGTATTCTGTAATTCCACCACATGTAAGTGGAAATCATGTTCCAGCACCTTACTGCCCCCCGAGATCCGGGATGCATTGGCCTTGAAGTAGTCAAAAGCAATCTTGACCTGTTCTTTGGCACTACTTGAATTCCATAAGCCTGATGTCGCCAATTTTCCAGAACCTTTGGTCACTTGAAGTTCTAAGCGGTATAACCCCGGCATGCCCTTATTACTCAGCCCGATGGTATATAGGAAACCTGGCTTGGCTGGACCTTCAGGAATCAGTGCGCCACCCCCCTGCTCTTTGACGGAAACAAAGTGCTCTTCTAGTGTGTCATTGTCGATATAGCTAAAATGCACATCATAGAATTCCATACCACCAATTTTCTTCAGCTGTTCTTTGACCCGACGGCGTACCTGCAGCGCATATTCCAGGCATTGCCGTACATCTTCTTTGTTAAATTGACCATGTGGGTAGAGCAGCTTCATCAATCCAGAAACCGTCTTGCGAACGGCGATCACATCACGCTGATTCAGGTTATTCCCTAGCTTGAAGTACTTCTCAATGGCATCCGCAAAACTACGCTTACGCATTTCCCGGAAGAATTCAGCAAGATAATCAACGATTAGACCATAACGGTTGGTAAAGAATTCCGGACGCATTTTTGGAATTTCCCAACCCGGGATATAGGCATGAAAGCGATCAAAGAATGCCGAATCGATCATGGCTTCAGGGAAAGGTGCCAAGAGATGGCTGGTTTTTACCAGAGATTCAACGCTTTGGTTAATGTTACCCACAAAAACCATCGAAGCTGAGGCTTCCATCTGTTCACGACCACGGGCAAAAGATCCTGAGGCCATATAGTCTTTCATGATCTGAACGCCATCTTTGTCCTTAAAGGAAATACCGGCAACTTCATCAAAGGCCACCACATCCCACAACCCCACCAGACCAATACGGCGGCTACTCATGTTATAGAACAGATTGGCGACAGTGGTTTGCCCACCTGAAACTAGAATACTATTCGGTGAACACTCTTTGTAAATATGGCTTTTCCCGGTACCGCGTGGTCCAAGTTCACAGACGTTATAGTTATTTTCAACGAACGGAACCATACGCGCTAATAGGTGCCATTGCACATCCTCTTTTAGCGAAGCCGGTTCCATGCCGATCGAACGGATTAAACTCTCGCGCCACTGATCAGTGCTTAATGCTGCTCGTCCATTGAATAGCTCCTCCATATTCATATTCGGCATTTGAATCGGCTTGAGTAAGCTCACCCCAAATGGAGAATTGGTTTGTCCTTCTTCAAAATAATAACTGAGCGTAGCAATGACCCAGATACCACCAACAAGTAATTTTTCATACTCTTTGACGATGCCTGCCGAGATTTCGGCATCTTTGATGCCCAGATTACTAAATGATGCTTCGTATTTGTCTTTACGCTCATTCAGTTTTACAGTCACCCGATCAATGACCTTATAACTGCCCCGTTCACGGACCAGGGATTTCACCTTCTCGGCTTCATCCGGTCGGACGTAGTTCTCAGCCAGTACGGTCTTTACGTTACGTAGTCCCTGTTCAATGATCTCTGGATCATCCGAGGCACAGTACATCCCCAGCAGGTATTCGAGTACATAGACAGGGACATTTGCCCCTTCTTTGATCAGTTTAGTCAGATCCTTACGTACCACCCGCCCAGCAAAGTGTTCATTCAGCAGCTGATCCAGTTCTTTATCGTTAGCAGATTCCATGTAGGCTACGCTCTATCGTTAATTCGTTATCAGGAGAAGTCATCGGTAAATGCCAGATCAATGGTGACCTTATAGCGTTGCATTTCGATATTCAGGTCTTTGTCCTTCAGCACTAGGAAGTAATCCTTCTTACGGTCAAAATCAGTACCGGATAATGACAGTCTGACCTGTTTGACCCGATCGGCAACAGAGTCGGTACTGCTATCAAAAGTCAAGGTTTCTTCACTGGAAACTTTAAGATCCCCATCATAAATGGCAATGGATAAAGTCACTGGCATGACCAGCTCACTGACAGCTTCAGTTTGCATCAAATCAAACTTCTGGATGTTATTGACCATCTTCAGCGTGGATTTGGTAGAAATGACCTCAACTTTACGCTTGGTCCGCTGTCCAGCCTTTTCACCACGTAACTGTTTTACCGTTAGTACAGGCACTACGATTTCCTGAGGCATGATGCCGCCATGCACGAAACGTGAGCCTCCTACAAAATGGAAACGGTTCGCCCCTTTTGGAATCCAGAAATCAGTCGCAGATCGTGTGCCTGCCGTAGCTTGGGTTGAGCCTTTCCATGCTTCCTTGCTCTCTGGTAAACCATGCCCAATCACATAGCGTTTTTTGCTTTTCAATGCATTGGTCGGTTTTTCAGTCAAGCTTGAACGATCCGCAGATTCCAGTTTACTTTGCTGGAACAAGAAGCCATGGTCGGCTGTGATCAACAGGGTAGAAATATTGAAATGCATCAAGATTTTGCGGCTAAGTTCAGTCAGCTCTTCAATGGCATGTTCCACCGCCATAAAGGTTTCTGATTCTGTAGAGGCACTGTCTCCCCGAGCATCAATCACGTTGTGATAAACGTAAATCAAATCATGGTCTTTAAGTGCTTCACGGCCTTCATCACGCGACCAACCTTTTACCGTTTCAGCGGTAACCGCCAATCCATTATAGGCAGCCAGAATTTTGGATCGTGCTGCAGTCCCTTTGCTGGACTGCCCATCTACTAAAACATCATCCCCTGCGGCCTCTTTGTACTCCAAAGTCTGATGCGGCAACAACGAGGCCATGCCAAGTGTGGTGTAACTTGGGACAACGCCCAGCTGTGAAGACAATGTCGCTTCAGAATATCGCTTTTCATTGATACGATCACGCAGCTCTACCGCAGCTTCATAACGGAAAGCATCACTGATAATCACCACAATACGGCGTTTCGTTGCGGAACTGAGTAAGGGTCTAACGTGAGTATCGTAGAAGTTCTGCTGATTTGGGATATCCGTCATTTTCCAAACATTCAGACGTTGCTCAGCTTCTACACGCTCGCCCCAGTTGCGTGCCAAGTGGTCAATAAACCAGTAGGAATAGCAATTTTCCACTTCTTCATCGAGTTTTTTCAGGATATCGACATGAGCGCGTTGAGAAGCAGCACTGTAGTGGCGATAGGCCATATCAAAGCGATACAACTCCTGCTCGTAGGCTTTATACAAGGCTTCGCTGGAGTCGAAATAGAACCCAGAATCAAACTGCAGTCGCAGGCTGAACAGGTCAATCGCTGCCTGCAACGCTGTATAGACGGTACGGTATTTACGGCGGGTTGCATCGTCCTTATGTTTGGAAGCCCAATAGCCATCCAGACGGGTAGAAATAATCGTTCTGAAATGTTCCAGTTCAGCTTTGGTTGCTGCAGGGATCTGGCTGGCCAGATCGACAATGATCTTTTGTTCAATCACTTCAAAAGTCATGACATCGAGCAGCTGCTCCAGATCAAAGACCCCGACCTTTTCTTGGATCCGCAGTGCATTGGCCACGGTCTGAGAGAGTGTATCGAAGGTTGGGTAGTATTTAGAACTGTCTCTCCAGCGCGACAAAAAGGCTCTAGCCGTCGCACGGGAGCTGACAGAAGACATCACCAGTTCTTGAGCCCATAGCGGTATATCGCCCAGACTTTCACAGAAACCTGTGCTCATCAAACGGATAAAGAACGTACCGAGCTTGAATGGTGCTTCCCCATTCAATTCTTCAACCGATGCTGGATAACCAATTTCCGCCTGTAATGCTGTGACTAAAGCTGGCACTAGTTGGAACTTTTCCAGTTCAGCAAAGGAGTCTGGATTTACTTCCAGACTCAGATTCTGTTGTACCATTTCATCTGCCAGTGCCAGAACGATATGCATGAGTTCGGCACTGTCAGCCTTGACCACAGCCGCAATCATGGCCATATCCAGATCCTGTTCATCTGCATCAGGCTGGATATAGCGTTTTAAGGTGCTCAGACGTGCTTTGGCTTTGAGAAATTCTTCACGTTTGGCCAGATGTTCTCTTAGACTCTGCTGCTGTAAACCGAGCTCATTGAAAATAATCGAGAAACGATCGGCATAGAAGCTGCGTGAATACAGCTTGATGTCCAGTAACCAGTCTTTTTCGGTTTCAGGCTCAGGGCTTGGGAAATACAGCAAGTATTTGCCCTGCTGATCTTGTAGTTCCAGTTTGAGCTTGATCGCCAGACTCGACTCTTCTGCCATATTCAGAATCTGGACATCATTTAGCTCTAGGGCTTTGATTTCTTCAGTAAATGACTGTTCAGCATCGTACCAAAAGACGATTCGATGCTGTTCAGTATAAAAGGCTTGTTCCAGACCTTGCTGAAGTTGACTTAAATTCATTGCAGCACCTGTGAATCCACTTCTTTTTGCTTTTGTTCCCACCTATCCAATAAGTATTTTATTTTTGGATATGCTTTTTCAGAATTTTCCAGAATATCTTGTTCAATTGCTTTAAGTTGCTCAGGTTTAAACTCGATGTTAATTTCAGAACAGTCAAAAATGCTGATTAGATCAAAAACTTTATGATTATCAACTGAGTCAAAAATAGGTTTAAAAAGAGGATGATCTTCATTTGATTTTATTAAATGGTCATACGCATTTTCAGAAATGAGCACTCTTGGATAGTTCGCCAGTTTAGACTCTATGTAATAAGCCTCATTCATTGCTGGGCCAAACAATGCCCCTCCTTCCTCATGAATTAATTTTCCTAATGCAATTCCACCACGCAACATCATTCCTAAATTATAAAAAACCATAATTTTTATAAAATAAATGCATTTAAGTAGCAACAAACAAGATCCTGAGTCACTACTAGGACATGAAATAACCAATGAGTCTGAAAATTGAGTAATATCTAATGGAAATAATTCAGAGAGTTCATCGATGACATTTTCACCATATACATCAGATGCTAACTGAAATGGTTTATCAGGGTGAGCTAGAAAAACTGGAATCGTCCCATATATTCCTTTTTTTAAAGTGTGTTCTTTTAACTCATGAATAACCCTATAGAGTGCTTCTATCACTTTGCCATCATGTAATGACTGATCTATGGCAGATTGAAAGCCCAAGAGATCAATAAAACAAACTAGGCGTTCTTGATAATCCATTACTTGTCCCCCGTCACTGCTTTAACTTCAGCCAACAAGTCCCCAAACTTGCCGTAGTTCACTTTCACTCCATCATCTAGATCCAGTGAAATACGCTGATCGGCATAGTGACGCAGTTTTTCTTCAAAGCTACTCAGTTCAGCCTGTTGCTTATGCAAGTCTTGCAGTTTTTTCTCGATACGCTTGATTTCAGCCGCAGAGTCACTGCTTTCTTTTGCTGTTTCCAGAGAATTAGCATAAGCAGCCATTTTGGAAATCAGCGGCATAACGTATTCGGTACGCATACGCGCCAAGGTACTTTCGTTATAGCGGTGCAAGTACACCAACGCCTGGAAAGCCCCTTGTTTACCACTGCTAAACAACCAGTAGATCGGGCGCTTTTTATAAGTTTGCATATGGTCTTTATAGAACTTGCTGGCGAGGTAACGGCGAATGGTGTCTTCAGCCGTTTCACTGGCTTTCTTATCCAAGCTTTCTGCTAGCCACTGCATATTGGCATCCAGTGTCTCTTTCCCCCAAACGGCGGTTAAAAACTCTCGAATACGGTGTGTGGCATCATCTTCAAACCAGTGCATTTCGGTCAATGGAATAATACCGTCAGCATCGGCTGGGAATCTTTGATAACGGCTGGCATCAAAGTCTTGATTGCCTGCATGAGCATAGATCAAGCCCGGTTCATCCAAGCTATAACGTCCCATCATGCAACCAAGGGCATAAGACACTAAACGCTGGCTGTCTTTTTCACGGTCGGCACGAGTTAAAGTGATCTGTTCATCAGGAACCTCTGGTGTGAGTTCATCCTGTAAACCATAAGCATCAATAAATAGTTTATTGTTTTCTTCTTCCAAGCGTTTCATTTCAGCCACGGCGTCAGAATTTTGTTGTTGCCATGTATTAAATGCTTGTTCTAGATTTAGCTCTTTAGTACGAATGATTGGATTTAAAGCAAAGTCCCATGAAGTTTCATAAGCATCCCAGTCCAATTGAGCTAATTCAACCATTTTCTTAGAGCTATTAAGTTCTTGCAACAAAGGCATTGGTGTTTTATGGATAATACCAGAGCTACAATTAAGGGTAGGATTCATTATTCCTACAATATCAATCCAAAGCTTTGAATTCAGCGCACACAGCAAAATATCCAATAAATCTTCTGAATCACCCCCAAAAACTCCACCTGCGGCATTTGAAATCATCGTTCCTTTGGCACTAAGTCGAAAAGAGACTTTTCCAGATGAAATAGTTGACCAAGTTATACCTTTTTTAAAATAAAAATTAGTATTAAAAATCCGTCTAGACCAATGGGTGGTATCAGGATCCTTTGGATTATTCACAACCCATGTTTTTATTTCTTCACCATTATTTTTCCAATTTACAACATAATATAAATTTCCATACCATTTCCTAAATTCCCCACCTTTTTGAAAAAAATACCATTTATAAAAATCATTTTCTGTATCTTCTAATTTGGACACTTTGCTATTTATCTGTTGGGCTGAAACTTCCCACATATAACGTATAAAACGTTCATTATCCGATGTAGATAATCCAGTGCCTACGGAGAATTTTTCACCTATATTTTCTGACTGAAAAATAGCTCTTACCTTATGACTCACCCAATAAGCAATAGGACTACCTGGAATTTTCTTAAAGTCATCTTGAATTGTGGAATCAAAGCGATTTAGTCCTGCTTTTAATTCATTTTCTTTTTGATTCTGCTCTGTATCCACAAGTCGAAAAAATACTGGCTTAAAACCATCTAAATGTTTACCTTGCATCACAAATGCAGTCGCTTGTACGACCTCTCCTGATATTTCAGGGAATGCACGCGCCCCTAAATGAGCCATCGTTTGAATCGTGCGATCTTGTAATAGCTTTTCACGCATTACCTCATATGATGATAAAAACATCCAGCTTTGCATGGTCACCATGCTGTTAAAGCCCCTATCTTTACACCAGTTAAAACCACGCTCAATAAACATGGCAAACAGGTCTGACTTGCTGTCTGGGAATTGCTTTTTGGCAAAATCCTTCAATGCTGTATTCATGCCTTTACCGCCCATATACGGCGGATTGGCAATTACAGCATCATATTGCTTGGCTAGTAATTTAGCTTGCTGTACTAAAGGCAATAACTCTTGTGCTGACTGTTGCGCAAAAATATCCCCTGATTCTAAAGCTGTATTCAGCTTGGTTTCTAAGTCAGGTAGTTTCTTCGCAAATGCTGTAGGGATTTGAATCAAAGAACCAAAGGTCGAAGAGTGTTCAAATAGATCCAGTAATTCTTTTAAATCAGCCTGTGTAATATCAGTGTTTGCCAAATCCTGACTGAATGCATCTAAACGCTCAGGCTGACTATCTTGCAACGCGATAATATTCAGCTTTGGTGGATTGCTAAATAAACGGCGGTCATCCTCACGTGCTTTCATCAATAGCGCAAAACTCGCCAACTGTGCCGCACGGGTATCAATATCAATCCCGTACAGGTTATTTTCCAGAATCAAACGTGGAATGTCACGGCTACGGTAACCACGCTCTAAATAAATCGCTTTTAAGCAATCATAAGCTTCAACGAGTATATGCCCCGAACCACAGGCAGGATCCAGCACCGTAATACTTTCAGGATTTAAAGTATCGCCATCTTCACTGATACGAACATCAATCAACTGTCTTAGCTGTGCATTGACTTCATCGGTCTGTTCCGCTGGTTGAATATAGTATTCCCACTCACTGGCAAGCGTACTGTCAGGCTGCGCCATCATCCATAAACGACCAACACTGTTCTGTACCAGATATTTCACAATCCAGTTTGGAGTGAAGAGTTGCGTCGCTGCAGGAATGTCTTCACTCTTGACGACTTTACCAATCACCTGATCTTTCTTTTCAGAAATATAGAACTGATACAGCCAGCCAATAATTTGCACATCCGACCAGTCTTCTTCCGGAATGCTGCTCACTAAATCACGAATCAACGAATCGGTTTTGGTCAAATTGTCAGGTAATAACAGTTCTGACTCATCAGAAACCTGTTCGAACAGCAACGGCATCACCTGATTCAACGCATGACACTGCGCCAGTAACAATTCACGATAGAGTTCTTCGTCTTTGTTGCCATCCAGCTTGAGTTCAGCCACACGGCTGGCATCTAAACCTGGTAGGTCAATATCCAGACATTCTTCCAGAATCTGCGGCAAGCCTGCACTACCATCAGCACTACTCAGTACACGGCGACCATGATCCAGTAAGCCTTTACATTCCATGTAACGAATCGCACAGAGGCGGTTAAACCAACTGTAAGCGATATAATCAATCGTCTGCTCAAAACTGCTGGTTTGAATGCGTTTGATCAGCTTCTCACGTGGTTTCATGACTGATAGCGGAAAAACCTGATCGCCAATCAGCAGCAAATCCCCTTTCTGTTCTGCCGGTAAAATGCTATCTGCGGTGATGCCATATTTGGCGGCCTGCTTGCGCATCGCTGCGATAAAATCGTTACGTGCTTGCGGTGCGTATTTTTTAATATTACTGGTATTCATGTTTAAACCTTTAATCAATGACTGATGCCGATATCCCTAACCCAAGTTAGCGGATACGCACACGCTTTTTATCACTCACAATTTTTTTCAATTCAGCTTTGAGTGCGTCTACAAACTGATCCACTGATTCTTCTGTTTCCAGATAGACACTACTTGAACTTTTGCTGTAAATGCTGGCGACATCGACTTCGACAACAGGTTTCGGTGGCACTACGGCGGTCGCAGGCTGCACCGAACTCACAGCAGGTGCTGATGTAGCTGGGCTGGAGGTGGTTGTAGTGTTGGTTACACTCTCGGCTTTGCTCTGAGCCAGTTGTGCCGCTTTGGCCTGACGCTGGATTTCCGCCTGAACTTCGCTTTCCAACTCATACAAGGCTTCATCAAAACGCTCGACGGCGGTTTGGGTTTGCAGCATATAGATGGTGGATAGGCTAGTTTCCACTTCAATATCCGTTTTCAGCAGTTGTAGTGGGCGTAATAGCTTGTTACTCAATTCAGCGGTAGCGATACCACTGTTTTTAATCTCGGCTTCCAGCTGCTTGATTTTGTCATCAATGTGTTCTATCGCCTGATTGCGCTTCTCAGTCAGCAATTGCTCATTGACGCTTTCCACTGTGCGAACCAAATCAGCCACTTTATTTAACAGGCCGTAGGGTGATTCAAGCGTGGCAATACGATGTAATTCGGAGAGGGCTTTTTTTGCCACCTCATCACTGCCCAGCGCCTGTTTGTTTTTCTCAAAATGACGTAAGGCCTGTTGCAGTTGTTGCCAGCTTGGCATCTGGTTGCTGAAGAATTCATGAATATCACGATAATCTTCTTCCAGATCCAGATAGTCGTCCTTGTTCTCGACCACGGCCTTAAAGAAATCGAAGCTGTCGCTATTCGCCAGCAGACGTTCCAAAGTCAGAATAGACTTTTCAATCACTTTCTTACCCGGGAACTGCCCAACATCAGTTTTACTCTTATACGACTTAAAGTTGGCTAACCAAGTCTTAAGATGCTGCAAATAGAATTCAAATAGCTCTTTCTCAGTCGCTGGTCCCATCGCCGAGAACAGTTCTTGGGTGAGTTGGCGTGCCTGTTTCAATACCTGATCATCAGTCTGGCGTTTTTTAATGATCGACACATCACGGCGACGGCGGCTGTTTTGTAAAGGCTCAAAGGCATCTTTTAACTGTAAGCTGCCGCCATTTAACTGTAGTGAAATCCGCCCCATCGCAGCCAGCTGACCCACCAACAGTAAAATCTCGGCATCTGGCCAGCCATAAGGACGTTTGGCAAAACGATCCACCACATCTGACACCAGAATACGCTCTGTACCGGTGGCCCGTAGTGCAATGTACTGCTCCACTTCCTGTAGGGCTTTGGGATTGCTCTGACCGCCATCCAGAGACAATCCGAGCTGCGCCATATCATCCACAGTCAAGACGGCGTTCAGTTCACGCCAGGCATCCTGCTGATAGACCTGCAGATAGCTCAGTTTGGTATAAGTGTTTTCCAGCAAATAACGACAAGCCTCATCCAGCTTGGTGGTTGGACTTGAAGATGAAAGTTGTAGATGTTGACCCAAGGCATAACTTTCCGCGTCCAGCAACATTTCTTCGACCCGGACACGCAGGCGTTTTTTACGCTCCTGGTTCTCACGGCCACGGTCTGCCAGGATACGGGTGATATCGGACTGAGTGCCATCATCATTTAACCGAATAAATTTATTGGTTTTCAGCCAGGTGCGCAGTTCATTAAAGAACTGTTTATCGTCTGCCAGTTTAAACAGGACTTGTCCTTCGGCCTGAGTACTTTTACCAATACAGTAAGCTTCAGTATAGAGGTTGTATTCCGTATCCAGCGGAGAAATGATTTCAACTTTCAAATCGCTCTCATACTTGCCATCCAGGCTATGACCATCCAGAAAACGACCAATCTGATAGTCCATCTTGTTGGCTTGATGGCGGTATTTGTTCTGATCGCGCAGTAAATCTTTAAAGATCAGGTTGGCTAACTCTTTATTTTCTTCTGAAGCCGCTAAGTCTGTGGCTTTAATTTTTCGGGTAATATCCCGCTCTTCATTGGTTAGGAACAGGAACTCATCACCATTCCTCGTAATCAGGCTCTCTTTTTCCAGACGCTGCAGGCTCTCTTCAATCCGCTTGCGCAATGCCAGCTTATCTTCATCAATTTTCTCAATCGACAAAGTCACCAGGTTATCCAGCGTACCTTTGATGATATCGACATAGCGGATCATGAACAGGGTACGCAGCATCTGCACATCAAAACCATCCAGGGTCTTATTCTGCCCTGCCTGGTCGATGGTACGCTTCACTGCTGTATCCAGAAATCCTTCCACTGAAGTATAGAAGCGGTGGAAAGGAACCAGGGCACCGACTTCATCTGTAGCAATCGCATTCGCGGCCATCTGGAACGCATCCAACATGGACCGTTCACCATAGGCCAGGTGTGCACCGGTCGCACCGACCTTACGGATTTCTTCAAATACTTTTTGTACCAGCTGAAAATGGTACGGCGCAAAAGGATAGTTATGGATAAAGCTGTCTGGCCCCTCATAGTTCTTTAGGGTTGGGCCTGAACGGTCAAAGGTAATCTGATTTTTTAAGATATCGCCCTTTTGCTCAAACACTGATCTGAGCAATGCTTCTGCTTCTGGGGTTTTACGTAATAAACGTTTCTGGATGACTTCATCGGTATTGGAACTGGACAGTGATAACCGGGTTTTAAAACGACCAGCAATCTTGGAGAAGTCATTGGCTTTGGAAGAAGACATCTCACCTAAAACAGCATCGATGTCTGCCTGTGAGGTGACGATAATCCAAGCGCGGCCTTTACAGATCGTACCCAGGTTTTCAGTAATGGTTTGCAATGTCAGCATCAAGCGGGTATCGCTGCCAATAAACTGCCCCACTTCATCGACCAAGAACAACATGCGTTGCTGGGGTCCTTTGCTGTCCAGGTATTCTTTCACCCACTGACAGAAGTTTTCAACCGAAACACTAAAGGTCTGCTCAGAATCCTCAAACCACTTGTGTGCAGCTTCTGCTGATAGATTCAGTGCCTGAGAAATCGCAGTTTCGACATCATCCTGATAGAACTGATATCCGTCACGTTCTTCTAGCCAAGACATGCCGCTGGATTCCTCAAACGCCTGTTTAAAGCGTTCATACACCCCTTTCTGGCTCAGGTGACGTTCCATATGGGCAATATGTGGATGGTCAGCACTAAAACCCTGATACTCGTTAAACACACGTAAAAACACATTCAGGATCGGATTGCCATCGTCATTGGAACTGGCTTTACTGTCAATGTTAAACAGGATGACATCGGCATGATGGCTAACGGCCTTGCCAATATCGGCACGGATAAATGCATCGCGGATTTTAGTTTCATCAAAGAATTCTGCGGCGCTACGCTCGTTACCTTGCGCATCACGTACCACTTTATTGGCCAGAATATACGACAAGGTTTTCAGGAAATGTGATTTACCTGAACCAAAGAAGCCTGAAATCCATACGCCGACACGGTTGGCAATCGAAGGATCGCTCAGGTCTGTGCCATAAGACTGGAAAAAGTCCCGAAAATGCTTTTCCAGTTCATTGGTGACCACATACTCATCGAGTTCCTGATAAACCGTAGTATTGTCATTCTGGTCTGCTTTTACGACCCCGTTAATCGCACGATCTAATGGCTTATAAAAAAGTTCTTTAATGTTC
This sequence comes from Acinetobacter sp. YH12201, assembly GCF_013418145.1. Taxonomy (NCBI): domain Bacteria; kingdom Pseudomonadati; phylum Pseudomonadota; class Gammaproteobacteria; order Moraxellales; family Moraxellaceae; genus Acinetobacter; species Acinetobacter sp. YH12201. The sequence goes on from NZ_VPCP01000060.1 coordinate 15,782, forward strand.
ATCTCAATCCATTCCCCCGAATTCTTATTTCTATTTGCCGTGTTAAGGCACTAATCTGAATGCTCTGTAGTAATTATTGCTTGGAATTTTTCCAAATAAACTCATCGCTTGACCGTCGTAATAACCTGGGTAAAACAGCACCACTGGCTTATGCCCCAGTAACGAATGCAAACTGTTCAATAAGTGATGGGCACGTAACAGTGGCCAAACCGACCCTACCCCAGTCATCAACACAATATCTTGTGCATTGGTGGCATATTTACTCACCAGATAGGGCGCGAACTTATCCATATGCAGTGGGCCTTTCAGCGCTTTGAGCAGCGCCTCATCGCCTTTGGCTTTTTGCATTTGAATGGCTTTATCGATGAAGTTACGCTCAGACAGATAATCCACCACGGCTTGCAGCAGGTTGATATTCACCACCTTCAGCTGACTGTGTTTTTTCTCCAGCATCCCGTCTAGAAAATGCAGATATTCGCGCACCTTCAACTCATCTTCAGGTGCATAATCAAAAATCCAGAAGCCAATTTCATTGCCCAATCCTTGTCCAGTGAGAAACTCGGTTGAAAGTATTCGCTCTGGAATCTGGTTCAGACGCTCATGTATTGTTTGACTCATTGCTGCCCCTCTACAACTAACGCGTCCATACCGACACTTCCATAGATCTTTTAATGCGTTGTTTATAATGTTCTTCCAACAGGCTACGCAGCTCTGCTCTGACGATCACGCGCTGCAACTCCAGCTTACGGGTACTTTTTAAATAACCGGCTTCTGCCAGCATGCGAAACACCACCTGCCCCATTTTTTTCTTGCTGGACTCTTTCCAATCACAGATATCCGGATCACGTTGTGAGCGTTCATCCAAAAAATCTGACCAGATATAACTGTCCAAGTATTGCGCCTGGGAGATATAGGCATCCCTCATCACCGTTTCCATAAACTCAAGCAGCAACAGGTTGCGTTCCAGTGCCCCACAAAAAGCCACCTGAGTCGCCAGCTCATCATCCCCATCCCGCAAAGCTTTCCAGAAATCAGGCTCTAAGCGCTCAAGACGCTTACGAATGGCAGTGGCGTTACGTTGGGCTGAAGCAGGCGTTCTTTTTTGCAGAATATTGTCAATCTGAATGGCCTGATGCCATTGTTCTGGAGTCGCTTCTCGTAATAACAGATCCGCGATCAGCCGGCTTTCACGCACCATCAGGGAACCGCCAATCAGGTCACTGTCATAATGAAATTGTTCTAACATAGCCAATCTCCTATGACGCCTGATCAAACAGGTAAGACGACAGCTTTTCGATATCTGAGCGTTGTAGTACCAAGGGATATTTCAAGGCATCATCCGCCTCAGCCAGCGTGATCGCGGCCTGATATCGCTGCAAAGTATAGTGAGCCAGGGCTTTTTTCACCGGAATCTGTAATCTGCCATCAGGCATGCCGAAGTCTTTTTCGACCAGCGCTTGTTGTGATGAGTTCAATTTTGGATTAGGGATCAGCGTCAGTACAATTTCTTCATGCCATTGCTGATCCTGAGCAGGGCCTACTGACTCAATCGCCATCACAACAGGTGTGCGATCAATTCTGGAGAGTAAAAAGTCCTTAAACTGCTTGCTCTGATGGCAATAGGCACGGACATGCCAGCGAAAACCGGTATACACCAGGGTGTGTGGGGAAATGATGCGTTCATGCCACTGCGGATTCTGCATCGAGGCATAAATCATTTTTAAAGTACTTTGGTTGCGGCAGGCACGCAAAACTTCCCGAATCACTTCAGGACGTACACTGCGATCAGGTAATTGAACTGCTGTAAGATTCGGTTCTGGCATCGCAATAAGGGCATGCGATTCACTGACCAAGCCCGAGAGCATATTGAGATATTCATTGATATGCGCTGTAGTCAGTACAGGCTGGAAGCTGGCCTTAGGCACATAACCCTTGACGGAGGGGTCATGAATCAAGGCATCGGGGTTATACAGCGTATTGTAACGCTTGATATCCGCAGAAGCCTGCTGTCGACTGAGCCCAAACCAGCTCATCAAACGATTGGTAACCAAACGACCTTCCCAGTAAGCAAGCAACTCGATGGCTCGCATTCGAAGAAGCACTTCATGCTTATCTGTCGTCATATACCAATCAGTCAATAAATAGCAGCTTTAAGATTACCCTACAGCAAATATACAGTAAATATTTTTGACGGTATTTAAAGGTAGTATTGCAATCATCAGATAAAAAATATACTAGTATCCTGATGATAGCCGTCAAAGTACGATCTCTAGCAGATCATGGATCCTGGTATAGCGCGTGAATTGAGCTAAGTTTTAGAATGAGAGAAATATGGGTTTTAGATTTCGTAAAAGTATTAAATTATTCCCGGGTTTTAAAATTAATCTGACCCATAAAGGCATCAGCAGTGCCAGCATTGGCAAACCTGGTGCTTCTCTAAATATTGGGAAAAAAGGTACGCGAACCAGTGTCGGCATTCCAGGTACGGGACTATCTTACTCTAAACACCAACCTTACTCTAAAAAGACCCGTGTTCCACAACCGACATCGCTAGAACACACGGAATATAATCCTCAGAATTTAGAACAACCGAAGGCAAAGATATGGCCTTGGATTATTTTTGGAATATTGTGTTTTATGGTGGGTGCCGTCATTTTTTAGCAAGAACCGCATTGTATTTTAATCAAAAAAAAAATGCCCAGATGGATGAATGGGCAAACTAAGGAATTAATATCCTTCAGAAACTCCAGCGCAATTCTCGCTACTTTCAGTAAGCGACTCTGGCTCAATCATGATAGTCTGACTCAATCGAGTCGAGGTAAATCGATCCATCACAATTGGAGCAGAAATTATGCTTGATCACACTCTTGGTTAATGCTGAAAAGTCTTTGAGTTTTAATTAATAAATAATAGTATCCATGTCTACCCTCAACTTTACTTATTTTCAGATAGCAACCAATCGAGAGCACTCATTTTTACAATACCATTATAATTCGCTTCAGTCCCTATCGTGTCTAATGTAAGCAAATACTTGGGATACGAATCAGAAATTTTCTGTAATGGACGTAACTCTCGGCTGAGTGTCTCCTCATTGAGCGTTTCTAATGCCACCTGATAATAAGTTAAATTCTGTAAAGTATCGACAGCAACAAAATCAATTTCATATTCATCAACCCGCCCTACATAGACCGTATAACCTCGTCTGACAAGCTCAAGATAAATCACATTTTCTAAGATATGACCTTGATCAGCATTAGCATCAGGCAACATAATCCGGCGCAATCCGACATCAACTAAATAGTATTTTTCAGAGGATTGTAATAACTCACGCCCGCGTACTTTAAATTGTGCGGCACTATAAAATAACAAACTGTCCTGTAAGCCCTGAATATAGCGTTTTACTGTTTCAAATGAAATTTTAACCCCACTTGAAACAAAGGTATTTTTAATTTTATTGATGGAAATAGCTGAGCCTGTCACGCTTGCCAAATATCTTGTGACACGCTCGAGAGAGTTAATATCGGCAGTATTCAAACGTGGAATAACATCTTTAAACATTACACTGGCATAGACCGCTTGCAAGTAATCATAAGTTTCCTGCTGGCTAGTCATGGCAAGCGTATAAGGGAAACTACTGCGCGTATACATGGCATACAAATCACGATTTGATAATTGTTGGATGATCGGATTATTTTCAATATGCCACTGTTTAAATTCTTGGAATGAAAGGGGTAAAACATGTTGCTCTATATAGCGTCCTGTAAGTAAAGTCGCAAGTTCTCCACTTAGAAAGAATGCATTTGAGCCTGTAATATATAAATCGATATAATCCCGAACATATAAAGAGTCGACTACTTTCTCAAAATTTGTAACATGTTGAATTTCATCTAAAAAAACATAGTTTTTTTTACTTTTATCAACTTTGGATAATACATAATCATGTAGTTTACGGTAATCGGTGAGTTCTTCAAATTCCATAAATTCGAAGTTGATGGCAATGATGTTTTCGGCTTGTACGCCCTGTGCTTTTAGGTCTTGTTGAAACATCGCCAATAAGGTGGATTTTCCAGAGCGACGTACACCCGAAAGCACTTTAATGACATCACGGTCTTGCCATGTATTCAGAAATTTTAAGTAGCCATCACGTCGAATATTAGCGCTTCTCATTATTTACACTTAGAATCTAAAGTTTTAATAAATTCTATCAAATTTTAGAATGTATATGTAAATATATTTAGTTTTAAGAAAAGTTTAAAGGTTAAGTGAAACATTCAAAGCTGCTGTAGAAGCATGTAAACATGCAGATCTGATCAAAATCCAAATTCTGTCTTTTTGATTATTTTCCATGTCATGTTATGTCATTTATGCTACGAGTTAACTGCTATATAAATTAAGTGAAAAGTAAATGGAACTAAGTTGTTAACTAGAGTGGAACTCATTTTTGTTGTGCTGATGGTCTCAGCCTTAATCCTAATTGCTTATGAAATGCTAAAAGGTTTATTTTAGAGCATCTATACAATTTTTGATCAAAAAAAGCCCACAGAGGGAATCTATGGGCGAAACTAAGGACCTTGACGGTCATTCAGAAACTACAGCTAGTTTCTGGTTGTGATTCTGGACTGAATTAAAAATAACCATATTGGCTGAATGTATCAAAAGTTAAATCATGTGATTAATCATTGATACTTCTGCAAAAATGAGCTCATCGCTCTGTTGATTAATACAGTAATTCACCAAACAAATCCGCTCTAATCTCTTCCAGGCTCAGATCTGATTTCATCCTATTACAGATGGGATGAACCAGCAGACCATTCTCTAGAACACCTTGCCCACCTACGGCTTTGGCAATCCGATGATCCGATTCAGTAGAATCAAGATAGATCAATCCATCACAAATGAGGCAAAAGTTATGATTACCCACCAGAAAATTGTGCTTAAGCAGACTCTTGGTTAATGCCGAAAAGGCCTTGGGCTTTGACCGAGAAATTGGACTAATCGACTCCACATATCCCACTCTATTGTAAACAAGACATTTTTATCTTTTATATTCAATGGCTTATTTTCCTGCTAATTGGTAATACCATGAAAAATACCATGCTCAGAAAAGGCTTAACAATATTTTGAAAAATTGCCTACTGAGCGCTGCCGCACAGCTCCATAGGCCGCTTTCCTGGCTTTGCTTCCAGATGTATGCTATTCTGCTCCTGCAGCTAATGGATCACCGCAAACAGGTTACTCGCCTGGGGATTCCCTTTCGACCCGAGCATCCGTATGAGACTCATGCTCGATTATTATTATTATACTCTGTACACGACAAATTTCACAGAACCCTTATCCTATCAGGATTCTGCTTTCTTAAAATTGCCAAAATTTCCTTAAACTCTTCTTTTTTCCCAAAACCAATTAAACGCTGAATCGCCATTTGAACA